>NZ_JBQKUM010000005.1:0-105831 GCF_054968605.1 Pseudoalteromonas sp. G5_S1_14_S5
ACCCTAGTGGTGGCTTTTCATCTTGCGAACACGTTATTGGGTAGACTTGGTGGCAGTACTGAGCATTTGGTGTATTGATTTTTGAAACTAACTCTTACCCCTCTTCGTGCGTCGTAAGGGCGAGCGTACAGATGTGAGTAAAGTTCATATTGTTCGGTTTCAGATTAAACTTTAAAGTGTTGTCATATCTTGTCATAAATCTCTTTGCTCACAGGCTTCCTTAGATACTTATCGAGACAAAAGGTGAGTACAGAACTTATTCCATTGAGATGCGTGGCTTAAAATTCATCCTCACTCAAATATTATGTTTTGCTGTTCCATTACTTGGTTGTGTGGGTCTAGGCTTCAAGAGCTCCTATTTTCTTAGACATATTAAAACCAGTAATAGAGAAGCCCACTGCTTGGTAGAGCTTCAGTGCTCTTTCATTATGGTACGCGACTCTCAACTTTATTTGTTCAATACCATGCTCCTTAAGCTGCTGCTCTAATAGGCTCAGAGCTTGCTTTCCATAGCCAGCACCTCGGTACAAGTTAGATACGTAGAAGTCGTAGATGAAGGTAGAATTGTCTTCTGTATTAATGGAGTGCCAAAGGTAGCCAACGAGGCAGAGTTGCCCATTTAACTGAGCTTCAATACAAAGAAGCGAATGCTCGTTTCCTTCAAGACCATTCGGAAAGCAACGATGTAGATCTTTTTTAGCTAGCTCAACGGAACGCTCCATAGAGTGGCCATAGTTTTTCGCTATTTCACGGCTGTAATCGTCAATAAAATAGTCGCAGTAAGCGGGGTATTCTTCATGGCGCATTTCTCTAAGTTTAATCATGTATATCCTTACTATGTACTTAAATAAAATCGAGATTAAAGGTTCAGATGCGATGTCTTAACTATAGGTAAGCTCGAAAGGTAAACATGGTGTGCCTTGGTGGTATTTAAGCTGCCAACCAGCCTCAGTCAAAACCCATATAGAGCAACGTTTGGCATAGCTACTCACATCACCAAGTTCACTCACCAAAGCGGTCTGATATTTGAGTAAGTGTACCGTAGGGCTTAGTAAAAGGCATTCGTAATTTTGCGAGTGAATTTTTGAGGTGGAAGGATCCTCTGCTCTCATCATTTTGACGATAGACATAAAGTCAAAACTATCGCCACTGCGACCGACTTCAGAAAAATCAGGATGGATTAAACGCTTAATATCATTGTTGTTTTGTCGAACTTCATATTGATGAAGCTCAATTTCTTGCTGAATCAGAATGTCCAATTGAGCGCCCTTGCGTAGATTTCAAATTCACAGTGATCATATTATGTATACCCCCTAGAAGCATTGTATAGAGTGCTTAGGGGGGGCGAGGTTTAGTTATAAGCGTTTTGTTATAGAGTGGTACCATTTACTAACGACCAGTGGTGTGGCATTAATTCGCGGACAGTTTTGAACACCAGCTTATTCTCTTTTGTTGAGATAGCAGCTTTAACGTCACCTCCCCAATGAACCAGTCTTTCTTGGCAGATTCCACAAGGAGATAGCACCAAAAACTCAGTACTCTCGTCTTCTCGACAGATACACAGAGAGTGCGTGACTTTTTCGTTCAATTTATGCGCTTCCAGAAAGGCGCCGACCTCTATACAAAGAGAAAGTGCATCATTTTTCGTATCGGGAGCAATACTCGTTAAAATTTTGCCTGTTTCCGTTCTTACAGCCGCAGCACCGCCCCAGCCTCGCGGATACCGTTTTTTAATCAGCTCAACGGCAGCGTGATATAGCTCCTGTTCTTCTTGTTTCATGCTATTCCTTTTAATTTGTCGTCATTTGCCGTAGTGAGAGAGTATTACCAGCGTCAAATAGGTGATTGAAGTATTCAGGGGTAAGTATCTCGATGGCATTCAATCAAGCGCTTTCGAGAACGGCGATGCCTATTAGTAATTTATATTGTGTAAGCACGATTAAACCTTAGTTTTTGCTCTTGGTAATATATCTAAAGCTTTTACTTGTTGGTATTTATTAAACGGATATCAATGTTTGATCGCTTCACAAAACGGTATCTCACTATTGAGTGGTTGCGTTGTTAGATGAGAATTTAAATTATTGACTTGGTTTTACTTAATTTTTTGATGTTGTAGTGAACATGACTTTACGCTGTGACAAGATCGTTCGATTTGAACAGGTGGCTGGTTAATTCATGTCTTTTTATTGTATTGCTGATGGTTGCTCAGACATACCTAATACCCGGTCAGCTCCATATACCCTGTACCTGAGTGTGTTCCTTTAATTGAGATTGGACCCTCCCAATAGGGAACCGATAGTGGCATTTTTGCTTTGGGGTTGAGTGCCGAGACTGTCAGTTCTATTTGCTGGCTTGGAATTGAAACCTGCCACTCTGTTGGATAATCGCGCCCATCAATTACCGTTTGTTTGGTTGCAGTGAGAGTAATGTCTTGCTGCGAAATGGCAGTACCAGAACCATTTTGCTGCATCAGCCTTGCGTGAACATAACTGGCTTCGCCTGTTGCTGAGTTTCGCAGTTGGAATACGACTAGGCTGATTTCATCACTGAGCCTAAGTGCAAACCAATCCCAGCCTTGTTGAGAGTCGAGTAAGAACTGCGAGCTCCATTCTCTGTCTATCCAACCTTTGCCTGAAACCTGATGTGTCACACCATCAATCGTCACGTCGCCAGATACATTGATGAATGGCTGGCTGTAGTAGTAGGAGGCGACCTTGCCGTCGCTGCTTTTGGTGCTGTATCCTTGCTCTCCTTGTTTTTGGTAAGGAGCGTCGCTAGTCAGTGTTAACGAGTAGCCAAACTGCTCTGAGTTAGCATTCAATGTGGCAGGGAATAAGTCATCAGTAGAAGATGTCCATTGCCAATTATCAAGATAGACGCGAAATGGTGATGTGCTTACTCCTGCCAGTTCTGCTTGATCGCGTGACCATTTTTCATCGGCGTAGTGTTTGTCTTCGGTGGTGACGGCACTGTGAGCCATGTAGATCTGTTGGCTTTGCCATGCGGTTTGTTTAGTTTGTTCGGCGATGTTTTC
Source organism: Pseudoalteromonas sp. G5_S1_14_S5 (assembly GCF_054968605.1). Taxonomy (NCBI): domain Bacteria; kingdom Pseudomonadati; phylum Pseudomonadota; class Gammaproteobacteria; order Alteromonadales; family Pseudoalteromonadaceae; genus Pseudoalteromonas; species Pseudoalteromonas sp. G5_S1_14_S5. The sequence goes on from NZ_JBQKUM010000005.1 coordinate 3,035, forward strand.
TGGAGCTGCGGCAAAACGAAACTGTGTCCATTGTACGCCTAGCGCATTACCGTCTTCATCGATGAGATTAGCGGTTAGATACCACCACTCATGACGTAAGTTCGGGTGTGCTTGATGGTCTTCGGGGAAGGTGAGTTCAACGCCTCTAATGACTGGACTGAATTGATTACTCTGCTGCTCACTGTTCCCGCCGAGTATCGAACCCATGTTTTGAGCGGAATTCGGATCGGCCTTGTCACAACCCCATAGAGATAGCAGACCCAGTGAGAGAGCAGACAGTCTGATTAACTTACTCTTCAAGCCAATGTTCATCACAACACCTCACTTTGCAAACTGGATACCACAGGCTTACTGACCAAGCGCCATAGAGGACTGAGTGTTGCAATCACAGCCACAATAATTGTTATAAGGGAAATGCTAAGCGCATCGCTCCAATTCCACTGGTAATTTAAGCTCCAACCGAAGGCGCGTAGGGTGACAATGTCTGTTAGTACATAGCCAACTATAGCACCGAGTGGGATGGCGATAACCAGAGTAAAGCTCACAAGCACAACGATTTGCCCGCTCACCATCGCCATCAACTTTTTACGGCTTACGCCAAGCGCATACAACCTTGCGATAGCGGCCTTACGAGCATCGAGCAACATAAAACACGCACAGAACAAGCCAATCACAGCGACCATCAAGGTGACGCCATTTAACGCACGAGTGATGGCGAAGGTTTGCGAAAAGATATCCAAAGCAAGGGATTTGATCTGAGCTTGGTCATAGAGCTGACTTGGGTGCAGGTTCAATTGCTGGCGCAGCTGTTCGTAGACTTGTTGTTGGTCACCAGAGACTTTAATACCTAGGCTAGTTGGTAAGTTAGTAAAACCGCTTTCACGCCATAAATAAGGGGCAAGCAATACCTCGCCATTGGGTGAGCCGTAGTCGTGGAAAATCGCTCCAACGACTAGTAATTTGCTTGGAATAGAGTCGAACCTAAGTTCGCTGTTCAAAGACAAACCGAGCTTCACTGCCGTAGGTTCGCTTATCGCAACCAGTTCACCTTGGTAGAAGCGCTGCCAAAAGTTATCTAGCTGCGATTGGAATACCATGGTTTGCATTAACGTACCTTTGTCCTTGGTGCCGAGTAACGTGGGTAAGCCTTGCAAGTTATCGTCAACATAGTATTGCTTGTAAACGGTTTCAACGTTCTCAAACTGTTCTAACGCACGTTCTACATTAGCGATTTCACCTTGAGCTGGGCTTACGTAAATGTCGGCATGCAGCCGCTGTTCTAACCATTGCTTTAGAGTGGATTCAAAGCTACCTACTAAGGTATTCATTCCCATATTAGCCGTTACAGCAAGAAGCAGCGCCATCATGGCAAGTGAGAGCGGAGAGATGAGTTCTCGCAATTCAGCGAACAGGTACTGCATCACCCCCGATTGAGTGCGCTGTTCAGTCCAACTTGCTAATACGCTGAGCGTTTTAGGCAGATACAAAGGAATAGATACCACCAACACGCCAAGCCACGCCATGGTGAAGCGGTGGTGTTCGCTAAGCCATAAGCCTGCTAATGCGATACCCGTGAGTGTTATTCCGATGATAAACAGTTGGTTTTCGTTTGAAGCCTCTGGCGCTTGATAAAAGCCACCATGAGAAGATAGCGGTTGTTGAATGCGTTGTTTAAAGTGCTGCCAGCAGGCAACAAGTGTGGCGGCTAAGGTGAGCACTAAGGCCTGAACTAACCATGACCACTGCCATGTACCAGGCAGAAGTGTTGCTCCGTATAGTTGTTCCAGCGTTATCGCCACGGTGGGATGGAGCCAGTGGCTTAATTGAATACCCAAAATGAAACCGAGTGAAGCTCCTAGGGTGACTAGAACGGTCAGTTCAATGAGCAAAGCAGAAAAGACGATGCTTTGTGCTATACCGGCTTGCTGAATTTGAACCAATAGTCGATTACGTTTCAGTAAACTGTATTTCACTCCGTTATAAGCGATGAACAAACCAACCAAGAACGCGAGCAAGCTCATGGCCGTCAAGTTGAGGTGAAAGCTGTCGGTAATGGAGCCAAGGTCGGTACTTTGATTATTGGTGATCCATTGTCCTTTTGCTGCGATGAGATTCTGCCAGTTATCTTGTGGTTGGTTCTCGACATTAAAAACGGCGATGTAGCTCAGTTGACCTAGTTTGTTGAGCAGTTGTTGAGCGAATCCTATATCCATCAGCATTCGACTCCCCAGTTGCCACTCATCAGGCAGCACAACCACTTGGGTAACGATGTCATCGAGGATCAGCGTGTCCACTTCGTCTAAGTTTTGATGCTGCGACTGGCTCATCATCACTATGGGCTTGCCTGCTAAGAGCTGAGGTAGGGGAAGTGCACCATCAAAAAGCGATATGTTTTGTTCGTTCTCTTCGGAATAGCGAGATCTTGAGGTGAGTGCGGCGATGAGCTCACTGCCTTGGATTGACCAACGACGTCCTTGCTCGTCTCTCACACGCCCTTCAATTACAGGTAGTGCTGCGCTGAGTCCGTTTTGTCTCAGTTTGAAGTAGAGCGACTCAGGTAAGTAGTTTTGTCCTGCTGGTGGGATGATTAGGTTCTGAGCCTGAGCGCTCAGTTGCTCGGTCGATTCTGCATAGCTGCGTTTGGCATTCAAGTTGATGGCTTGTACCGCGACAAATAAGGTGACGGCCAACACTATGCCAATCAAGATCGCCGCAGCTTGCAAAGGAGAATGGCGATAATGCGCTGCGAATAGGTTTAGCGTCAGTTTGGTGTGCGTGATCGCTAAGCGAGCAGGCGTACTAGTAGAATTAACCTTTGGCATGAGTCATCTCACTGGCTTGCTTTTGGTCTACATGCTTGAGTTTTCCGTTGTCCAAGATCAGCTGTCTGTGCATAAAATCGGCGCATTCAGGGCTGTGTGTCACCAATAATACAGCGGTGTTGCCTTGTGTTGTGATCTCACTTAGTAATCTCATCACCTCCAACCCTGCTTTATGATCTAGATTTCCTGTGGGTTCATCTGCAAGCAAAAGTTTGGGTTTGTGAGCCAATGCTCGAGCGATAGCGACTCGCTGTTGTTGACCGCCTGAGAGGGCAGATACGTGTCTATTAAGTAATCCACTGATACCTAATGCTTCCACTAAGTAATCACACCAAGCTCCCCATTTCAGTTGGTTTAAATGCAATGGAAAGGCGATGTTTTGTTTTACATTGAGTGGGGTGAGCAGGTTGAACTGCTGAAAGATAACGCTGAGCTTTTGATGGCGGAAATGGCTCCAATGTTGGTCTTTCCAAGCTGATGTATTTTCACCATCGAGCCATAACTCGCCTTCTGATAGTGGTTCAAAGCCCGCAATTAAATTGAGTAGAGTACTCTTCCCACTGCCACTTGATCCAGTCAAAGCAACGCTGACACCAGTCCCTAGATTGAAGTCGATATTGTCCAGTACTTGATGGCTCTCTTTGCCATCAATAAAGCTTTTACTGGCCTGTTGCAGTGTGACAACTGGGCTATCCATTTCCTCTCCTTGTAATCAAAAAGCGCTCACCAAAGGTGTTATGTGTTGGCGATTACTTTCACGATAGGCTCTCTCAAACTGTAGACGACAATTTGAGGATTTAGATCGATTTATATCGAATTATTAGTAACTTGTACTTTAAGAGAGGAGTAATAGATCAGTGGCAGGCGGAAGTTGTTGATAGAGAGGAACAACTTCCGAGTGCATCTTGTGTGTTAAGAGGGCAGCAGGATGATCTTGCCATCCAATCGTGTGGTTTTAGATTCGATATGGTCAATCGCTGTCTGAACTTGTTCTAAAGGAAAGCAACGGTCGACATCGAGTTGAATCTCATTCTTGATGAAGTGAGCGAGCATAGACTCGAATTGGTGACGGCGTGCTTTTTTCCTTCAGCTTCTTCCCAATTCTTCAAGAAGAAGGTGCTGAGCTCGATAGCTTGGCTTTTGGCATACTCGAAGAAACGCGGCTCATAAAAAATTCATAGAAAGCGTACAGACATTACGCTTCCGTGTGTGAGGTAATTTAATGATTATGTTAACAAAAAATTACCCATTTAGAAGTGGAAGCGGTCTTTTTATGAGCAGAGCTTCACCTTTGCCCCAATTTGGCATGGCACTGAAATTTAAAAGATGGGTGTCTTTTTGTTTTTGAAGTAGAACCATCCGCTGATTAATACGAACAGAAAGGCGAAGTAATAGTAGAACGAAGATAGCGACGCCAAGAACGCGAGGTTTTGCTCTATCTCTTGCTCGGTGTAATTATTAGAAACCAATTTGTAGTAGTAAGCATACAAAACACCGATGAGCCCATATCCGAGGTTAAACATCAAACCTTTGAAGCTAAGAACCGTGGCTCGGTTATGCGACTCGGTCTTTTTGTTCAGGTGGTAGCTGATAAAAATGTTCATCGTCATGATGATAAAGATCAGTACCAATGCAGGAATTACCCCATAGATTGACCAGCCCAAACTGATCCAATAATAGGTGACGATACTTGCTAAGCCCATGACGAAGATAAAGGTTTTCGGCTCGATACTTTCTGCCAGTCTACGGCTTTGGCCGGCCAAAATGATCTTTAATAGACTGATTCCCGCGCCAATAAAACCGAAGTAAATAATTGGAATATCGATGGCAAGATAGTATTGGCTGTTCATGGTCAGGAACATACGTGATGTGTGTTCGAACAGGCTGTAGTAGAGCAGTACGAAAAGCACGTAGGGTGTAGCGAGTACCCACTTACCTGTGTCAGCCGTAAGCTTAAGGCTAGTCATGGTTGTGGCTAACTTCGTTTGACCATTTGGCATTACTTTCTTTTCTTCACGCATGTTTACCGCAGCATAAATCGCGAGTAGCGCAACCAATAAAGTGGCGAATACCGGGATACGCATCAGGTCTTTGGTGCTTTCCGGCGCGTTTAACCCTAGAACATGGAAAATGTTCGTCATGAAGGTTACATCGTACATTGCAGCACCAATTAAGGTGGCAAAGATGCCGACGCTTGAGGCTATACGAAGCTGGATTTGCAACACACGAGGCCACAGCTCCTCATTATCTTGCTCTTTTAAAGTGTCATACGCCAGTGCTTCATCAGCACCGCTTGCCAATGCCATGGCTAACCCGCTGAGTATCCGGTTGACCAAAAAGACCATGAACACCAAGTTCGGGTTTCCGCTCGGCACTAGGGCGATCATGGCGATTTCAACAAACATCACAAGGGAAGAAAGTACTACCAACCTTTTACGACCCAAGGTGTCGGCAAATGCTCCAGATGGGACTTCAGCAAGTACTATGGTCGCCGCCCACACAACGTTAAGCATGGCAAATTGTGAAAGGGTTAGGCCGTAATCTAAGTAGAGTAGAGTGAATACTGGGTAATAAAAACGCGCAAAGTAGCTGCTTCGAAACATTAGGAAGTAGCGAACATTAGGAATTTTTAGGATTTCTTTGAGCGTCATGATTAATTAGTCGATTAAATAACACTTTATTATGTATAACTCTTTTCTCCTTTTAAATCATGAGATTGTTCAAAAATGATCGATGTCTGACCTAGTTAGAGAGCATTGAAATAGCGTGGGCTCTTATATTTTCCTTTTTGAAGTATAGCGACTAGGGGACCTGCATTGTTCCGACTTGTTGTCGTGTCATCGATGAGATTTGTCGTAAGATATAAATTATTCCGCGTTTATCTGAGGTAGTGTCAGAGAAGTAGACTCGATTCATCGATGACTTGAGAATATGAAGGGAATGCCGATTCAAAATAGGAGTGATACTTGGATGCATCTTAATGAAAGGCTGTGGGAGATAATTAATTTGGATGATCATCAGGTGATGGTTAAACATTATGAATCTCATTATTCGAGTGAGATTCACAGCCATGATTACTCGCACTTAGTTTTTATACATCAAGGTTGTCAAATTATCTCTACTGACAAGGATAGTTTGCTCTCTATGCCCGGCTCTTTAATTTACATTCCAGCTGGCGTACCACATCGTGCCGATGCCTTAAAGCAGTCACAGGTCTCCTTACTTCGCCTACCACTAGGTTCAATCCCTGAACTCACCGAAACATGTATCTTGGATATTTCTCCCATCGTTACTCAACTTTTCAGCTTATGGGAAAGTGGCGGGCCGGAGCCAAAGCTTGAGCCTAATTACATTCAGGTGCTCATGGATCAATGCACCCTCTGTAAGGCAGTCGACAATCCACTAATTGCAAAGGAAGGTATGGACAGAAGGCTGCTACCAGTCATTGATGCATTATCAAATAATCCCAGCATTAAGTTATCTATCTCAGACTTGTCTAAACAAACAGGGGCTTCTGTACGAACTTTAAACCGATTTTTTTTGGCTAGTTTCAAAGCATCTTTCAGGGAGATTCGCCAAAAAGTAGTGATGGAGCGTGCTGAGAAAATGATGGCAAAGGGGGTTAGTGCTACTGAAATTGCATTCGAACTTGAGTACTCAAGCCTATCTGCTTTCTCTACTGCATTTAAAGAACATCAGAAAAAAGCACCCCAGAATTAAACCTGGCGTAAATTGTAAACATCCTGGCGCTTTACCCAAAAACTTATTTTGAGGATCTTTTTAACATGATGCTCTGTTCTTAACGTTTATGGGAAATCGAGTGTCTAAAATAACTATTATATTTATCAGTATCTTAATGGCATCGAGCTATTTTTTTGCGTCGAGTATGTATACGCCAAGCTTTCCAGATATACAAAGTGAACTGGACACATCAGAGGCGTTAGTACAGCAGACTTTGAGCCTGTTTTTTATCGCTTTAGCATGCAGCCAGCTAATTTGCGGACCGTTATCCGAGCGGTATGGACGAAAGCCCGTCGCTGTTCTTTCATCTGTGATTTTTGTTATTGGTTCGATGACATCTCTGATGGCTGACAGCATAAATATTCTATTGCTGGGCAGGGTAATCCAAGGCTTAGGTGTTGGTGGCCTTTATCTACTTTGCCGCACCATACTTCAAGACGCATTTAGCAAGTCTGAACTCATGGGGATACTTGCTTGGTATGGGATTCTATTTATGAGCCTACCTGATCTAACGCTCGTTTTGGGAGGGTATCTGACTCAGCACTTTGGTTGGCAAGGTAATTTTGTCTTCATGGCATGTTTATCGACTGCAACGCTATTGATTATTGAAGTCATGAAACGTGAAACGATCAATCACAAGAACCGAGATGCCATTAAGCCTAAACAGATACTAAAAGACTATGCTTTCATCACATCGAACGTCACGTTTCTGTGTTACTTGGCAATGATGTTTAGCGGGACAAGTTGTCTATTACTTTTCCAAGTCACGGGTTCTTTTGTTGCTCAGAATCAGTTTGATTTGACGGCCGCGGATTATGGCGTTGGGTCAATGGTTTTGATAGTGAGTAGTGCGGTATCTAGATTGATTTGGAACCAGTTTCTGAAGCATCGTATCAGCGAAAATATGACTCTAGTCTATGGCGGTCTGATTCAGGTTATGGGTTGCGTTGTCATAACATTAAGCCTTTTCCTACAAAGCTACTCAATAATGTTATTCGGGTTTGCGGTGATGGCTTTTGGTTCTGCATTCTTACTTACAATAGCAGGTGTTTCGGCATTGTATTTGTTTCCTAATCATAAGGGGCAGGTTGGTGCTATCTATGGTGCTCTTCAGATGATTGGAGCATTTGGTTTTACGTCTTGTTTATCCCTCGTTCCAGCAACTCACGAGGTGATGGTTTTGAGCTGCTGGTTATTGTCTCTGATTAGCTGCGTTGCAATTATTATTATGTACATGTGCCAGCGAAAAACGTATGGAGTGTCGGTCGCTAAAGCAAGTTCGAGTTAGATAACTGATTGAAGTGACTATTTGACTACCTAATTTGTGTCTACAGAAAATCCCCTCAAAATAAACTCTTGAGGGGATTTTGGATTAACTATTGATGCGCTTATCAGCCATCAACAATGGGTAACCAACTATTCGCTCTCCACTTCTTTGGAAGCCTCTGTTACAGTATTTTTGTACAGCCATTTGTCGAGCACAACCTGAAGTGCGTCTAGTGATGTTGGTTTCTCTAACCGACCATCCATCAATTGGTTAATCATGTCTAACTCACGTTGCCCCGACTCACCAGAAAGCGCAATGATTGGTGTGTTAGGTGAACGAGCCTTGATGATCTGGCTGGCGTCAAAACCGTTCATGACTGGCATTTGTACGTCCATGAGAATCAAATCGACTTGGTTTGTTCTGAACAGCTCGACGGCATTTTCCCCATTTTTAGCTTGCAGGATGTTTACGCCCAGTCTGCTTAGATACATTTGAACAAGGGTACGTTGTACTTCTTTATCATCAACGATGAGCACGGTTGGAGCTATCCCGTTGGTTGTTACTTGTGTTGCCACTGAGTCCGTACTGTACTCTTCTGTTTGAGTGCTCTGAGCTTTCGGTCTGGCTTCGCTGTTCTCTTTGCTAGCCTCTTCGACATCGACTTGGCCTTGTTTCCAGTCGTTGAAATAGGGCGTGCGTAGGGCATCTGCTTTTGGCGCATTAGGTACCACAGGGAAATACAGGTGGAAGTCAGTAAATTCCCCAAGCTTCGATTTGCACTCAACTCTGCCACCAAATGAACGCATCACCCGTTGGCAATAGCCCAACCCTAAGCCACTACCGCCGCTTTTCTGATAAGAGAAGAAGTCGTCGAAGATCTTTTGTGCAATGGTTTCGTCAATACCTGGTCCTGTATCTCGGAAGGTTAGAACATTTTCGTAAGAACCGATTTGGGTGCTGATTTCAATTTGGCTATCCGGGTACGAATCAAAGTAATAAATCGCATTGCGGATCAGATTGAAAATCACGAAATTGAATAAGGTTTCGTTTAGCTTCGCAACAAAGTCATCATGTTGCGGCAAGCGAATTCGCTCGATGATCTTCTCGTTTTCAAACCCGTAATGGCTGACGGCTTGGTCCACTGCTTTGTGAATAGAAGTCATCAGGGTAGGACCTTGCTCAGACGAGCTGTCGCTAACCTCCCTTAGGATTATATCAATCAACTGTCGTCCACGCTGAATAGCAGCTTGCCCATTCTCAATATCTAGATGGATCTGTTTTGTTGGTGCTTGGTTTTCGATGTGCTGCTTTAATACTTCAAAATGAAGCTGAACTTGGGCAAGCGGGTTACGCATTTCATGAGCGATGGAGTTGGCGAGCGCTCGACTTTGACGTATGCGTCTATCAGCTTCGATAGTACTTTGAACGCGGGTAAGCAGGGTTTGTAGCGCCGAGATCTCTTCGTTAGAGAACATTTGATCGTTGCTCTTATGTGACGATACCAGTAAATGAGTGACCGATTTCCCTTGCCCGAACAGCGGCATAACCAATGCGGTATTATTCGAGCTCATCTTGTCATACAGCGCTTTGAGCGAAAGTTTGGAGGGCGCTGTGTAATCAAGTTCTTGCGATAACTCGTCGAACACTAGAACTGACTTATTTGTTGATAGATAGTCTTCGTAGAAGGTTTCGTTGTAATTGCTGTTAACAAGGCGAAGTTTGTCTTCAGGGATTTGCAACAGCTGACCTAAACGGCGCATCGCATCATCAATCGATAGCTTAAAGTCTTCTTCTAAGGCCAGTATTTGCTGTACTGGAGTTTTCTTGTTTCCGTAAACAAAGAAAGAGGCATAGCGGCTGACACGCTTGTAGAGTAAGTGCCATGCGATGCCAATCATCGCGCAGATCGGGACTGCGATTAACCACTGATTATCGTCGGTTAGAGGGATGAATATCGCGCCGAACGGTATTACCAGTATCGCGCAGACTAACAATGCATTAAGGCTCATGTAAGCAAGATATTTCACACTGTAGAAGCGAGAGGTTAAAAGCGCATAGCCTACAAACAGCATTTCACTGATTGATAGTGCTGGTGGTAACCAAGTCAGTGAGAAGTCTCTCAAGAAGTACGTCATGCCGAGGTGGATGGTTGCAGTAGACAGCATGAATACCAAGATACCTGCGATCATATAGCTGGTTTTGGCGAGTACCAGTTTGCTGCTGTTGGCGCGCATCGCTACCAGATTGCAAAGGGTTAAAACCACTAAGCTGATCATTCCTGTGAAGAAGTAAGGCGTATGCGGGCCAAACTCGATGACAAACAGACTTGGACCAAAAGTGGTGACGCCTTCAACTGTTAAGCTAGGGCTAAGGTTGATAAAAAAGGAATAGACGCTAAAGCTGACGAAGATGGCTTGTTGCCATAGGTATACTTTGCCATTACGTTGTTCAGCTGCAAGCTGGCACGAGAAGTAGTATGCAAAAGCAAAGGCAAAGCATGAGGCTAGGTTGGCAAACTTAGCAGCGAATACCGCTACTGAAGAACCAAGCTCTGGTAGCAAGTCGGTATGGAAGTAGGCATTGCTGCTAATCCAAGCAACAATGCAGACTGAATAAGCGATGTAGGGAGAGTGGTGTGTCCCTACAATATTTTTCCCTTTTTGCTTGAGGCAGTAGCAATAGTAGAGTAACCACATCACTACGACCGCAACGGTCGCGAGAAGCGTTATCGCTTTGGCATAAACAATCGCCTCTAAACCGAAATCAAACATGTTCATCCTTTTTTACAGAACTTGGTGCCTTTGTTGATCTCAGCTTTCGGCTGCTACGCACTGCCTCTTTGTAGCGACGAAAATCGGTGTCATTGAATACGTTGACCATCCTTTCGAAATTCCAAAAACCACGATAGATGGTAGTGCCGTCTGCATTCAACTCGCAAAACCCAGAGTGGAAATAGGCTCTTGGGTCGATAGATTGATAAAACTGAAGCATGAAAGGTTGCTCGATAATGGTGAAGCCAACTTTATAGCCTACTTGATGTAGAACGCTCATCAGCTCTTTTTGAGCAAGGTAGAGGAAATAGAGTTTTTGTTGAGTATTACCACTGACGGTAAGTCGCAACACTTCACATATAGCCTGTGCATCGGACAATTGTAACTGGAATGTACTATCAAATTCTGGCAGAGAGTAACACTTTAACAGTGTCGATGGAGTGAAAAGCTGCAATTCTGATAGTTGCTGGTAACCATGTTCTGGTAAGCAGTATTGCCAGTGTTCATTACTGAACGGTGGCGCGTAGCTTAACCAGGTTTCATTCTTCGACCAATCTTGAATGAGGGCGGAAGAGACCAGTGTAGGGAAGGGCTCATCGACAGGGTGTTTGAGTAAGACAAAGTGTTTACCTGATTGCGAAAGGTGCAATAAAGGCAGCATCTCATACCATTTTTCACCCTTTATGAAGATCTCTAGGTTACTTAAAGCAATCGCATCATTGATGGGCATAGCTTGTGGATGGCACGGTGTTCGTACCATAAGTGAATCGGACTCGATGTGCTCAATGAGCGCGCCATAATATGCGCAATCTTGGGTGGGTAGATCTATCGGTGAAGTCGGGCTATCGCCAAGCGGAGATCTGGTTTTTATTGCGGCAATCTCAGATTCACACCAAAAGTCTAACCATGACATATAACATTGGCTTGCGGCCTTCTCTAACAAAACCAATTCAGGGGGCAAGGTGCTTGGGTATCGCTGAATGAGATCACGATAGTCCATCAACTCAAACAACACTGACAAGCTTTTGTTTTGATGCTCCGGGAACAAAGATTCAAGGAGGTTTCGTCGATAGTCAGTAACGGTTTGGAAAAGAGTTGTGCGTTGTTGTGGCTGATAAGTATTGATTACAAGATCTATCAATATATGTTGCTTTATTTCGATAGACTTATCGCTAGCCAACAGCGAGTCTAAAGACGAAAGTAATTTCATGTTGTGAACCTAGCCTTATATAATTATTTTTATTCGATCTGCACTTATTTCCTGACACTTATATTATGTAAGCCTTGAACTAACGTTATTTTTGCTGTGTATGAATAACGTTTCTTGTGCTTATGAAATGAATACAAGTGGCATGATCGAGCGCGAGTCTACTACTTACGTATTTTCTTAACAACCGAACTTTTTCAAGTTTATAAAGTGCTAAATTAGTTTTTTCTCAAGAACTTAGGTGCTATTCATACGCCTAGCCTAATATGTAGCTAGTGAGCATAAACCTTTGGTTCTATAAACTGATACCAAATATCTATGTTTTTAAGCAATCTCATAACCAATGCGCAACAAAACTTACACCTATAATTGCAGGGAATGTAACGTCGAGCTAAATGTACAATTAACAAATGTAATTATGCTTCATACTCGTTTATTTCCACGCCATCACTGGGCGCTCGTTTGCTTACTTTCTAGTGCATCTACTTTCTCTTTTGCTCAAAGCCAATGTGAGGTGTCTGAACTTCAGTTATCACTTGATCTCGCTCATGCGGTTTCACTGGCCGACAACAGTTGTTATAGCTCTTGGTTCTCTGCATCCAAAAGTTCGTTAACCAATACTACTGAACTTAGAGATAGGCCGTTACCGAGGTGAAGCTGAGTAAGCACGCAAACTTGAAAACTTAGGTGAATTTGTACGTGCAGCTTATTACGTTCGTTATAACGCGCGAGAAGAAGACTTCTCCAAGGCGTTGAGCGAGCGCTTTGCAGACTCAACTTACAAATACCAGTGACTGAGGAAGGGTAATTACATTTCTTGTTAAGTGCAGAACAGCAAGGTGATGATGTCGAGATGTTGGTCTATTTTCATTAAGGCACAAATCTCGAAGATATGGAAAACAAGCTGAGTATGAATGCCCGGCTTTGTTTTTCTGACATTTTTCTGTGTTTATAGAGTAGTTACACCATAATCTCTGATGAAGTGATGACATTGGCGGTTTAAGCTTGTAAGCATATGAAACACCTAGATAGCGGTGTGGTCACTTGTTAAAACTGAATGATTTATTTAGTGAGGATTTATGAAGAAAGCACGATTAACATCACTACTTGGAGTAGCGACTTTAGTTGGCGTGGTTGCTCTGGCTGGATGCAGTCAGAGTAGTGAAGTGATGAGCCAATCACAAGAGAATACGAATCCGATCTGTAGTACTAAAAATCTAACAGGTGGTTGGTCGAAAAGTGAAGTTACACCACAAGCTGAGCAAGCGTTAGACGCCGTGCTTAGTCAAATGAACACGTCTGCAAAGCTTAAACAGATTTTGAGTGTTCGAACTCAAGTTGTGGCTGGTTTGAACTACGCGATTGAGTTTGAAATGGATAATGGTGAAGTGTGGAATACGATCGTATACCGCTCTCTACAAGGCGATATCGAAATGGTTCAGGCCGCGCAGCAAGGCCGTTTGTGCCAATAGCCTCAGTTAGATATCAAACATAGCGTATAACACAAAAATGGCTCCAAATTAGGAGCCATTTTTACTCTGGTAAGTGCTATATCGTAAGTTCGTAATGGTTTATTACGCCTCGGATAATTCAGGTTTTGATAGTTCGCTTTCGGATAACTCCACAACGCAAGCTCGGCTGATGTCTTCATCGATGTACGCCATACCCAGTTTGTTCAGGTAATCCATGCGGTCTGCAGTACGAAGATCGATATCTGGGCCTGCAATGTCGTTCTCTTGGTAAACCTTAGCGAGGTGAGCCATGAACTTTTCGCCCACACTCATCATTAGCAAACTCATTGCGCCAACGTCTGGTCTTACTTTAGCGCGTTGCTTTTCAGATAAATTCACCTCTAAGACAACAGGCAGTTCCTCTCCTTCGAAACGAACGCTGCGCTCTCTCACCGTTTGTTGTGCCCAGTAGTATGCAAGCTCTTTACTTTGGGTTAAGAAGACTGGCTCAACCGATTCTGTGTAGTTATTGCCGATGGTGGCCATGGTTTTTACGGCGGCTTGGTTGAGTGCTTTATCGCCCGAGCGTTTTAGCCCTTGGCCTTTAATGGAAGCGATGAGCGCTGAAGAGGTTCCGTGATACCAAGTATCACCTGTTGCGAAACCATTCTCTGATAGCAGTGTTTTTGCATCTTGTAGGTGTTTAGGTATTGAAGTCATAGCCGTTCTCAATCAAAAGAAATTTCAATAAACAGGAATCTCATAAAACATGAATACATTTAGCTTAAACCGAAGTTGCTTAATTGGCCGTGGGTTGGGGCACAAATCTGAGACTTTGAGATAAAGCCGGCAGTACAAGCTTTATCTAAAAGCCTTCCCCCGGATCTTACCGAAGTAAGAGAGAAGGGCGGGGGAGGCTTTAGCTTTAGTGACTAATCAAAAAGTGCTAGCGATTAATCAAATTGGTTCGATGTATTTAGTTCACCCGCTGCTTTTAGTGCGTTTTCACCCGCAAAGTACTCTTTGTGGTCATCACCCATATCTGAACCAGACATGTTTTGGTGTTTAACACATGCGATACCTTGGCGGATCTCTTTACGTTGAACGTTAGCAACGTAGCCCAGCATGCCTTGGTCACCAAAGTACTCTTTTGCAAGGTTGTCAGTAGACAGCGCTGCAGTGTGGTACGTAGGCAGAGTAATCAAGTGGTGGAAGATACCCGCTTCACGAGAAGCATCTGCTTGGAACGTACGGATTTTGTCGTCAGCACGCTGTGATAGTTCAGATTCATCGTACTCAGCGCTCATTAGGTTAGAACGGTCGTATGCAGAAACGTCTTCACCAGCTTCAACCATCGCATCGTATGCTTGTTGACGGAAGTTTAGCGTCCAGTTGAACGATGGTGAGTTGTTGTATACCAGTTTCGCATTAGGGTGTACTTCACGAACGCCATCCATCATCTCTTTGATTTGGCCGATGTGAGGCTTCTCTGTTTCAATCCAAAGTAGGTCAGCACCAGCGTTGATTGCTTCAATACAGTCAAATACACAGCGGTCTTCACCAGTACCTTGACGGAATTGGTACAAGCCAGATGGTAGACGATTAGGACGTACCAGCTTGCCTTCACGGTTGAAGCAAACGTCGCCTTGTTTCATGTCAGCTACATCGATCTCTTCAACATCTAGGTAAGAGTTGTAGATGTCACCTTGGTCGCCCGGCTCTTTCACTACTGCGATTTCTTTTGTTAGACCTGCACCTTGTGAATCGGTACGAGCCACGATGATGCCGTTGTCGATGCCTAGCTCAAGGAAAGCGTAACGAAGTGCACGAAGTTTCGCGTGGAAATCAGCGTGAGGTACGGTTACTTTGCCGTCTTGGTGACCACATTGCTTCTCATCGGCAACTTGGTTCTCGATTTGTAGACAACAAGCACCAGCTTCAATCATCTGCTTAGCCATTAGGTAAGTCGCTTCTGCGTTACCGAAACCAGCATCGATATCCGCGATGATTGGCACTACGTGTGTTACGTGGTTGTCAATTTGGTCTTGGATGCGATCTTGTAGGTCAACATCACCCGCTTCACGAGCTGCGTCTAGTTCACGGAATAAGCCGCCTAGTTCACGTGCATCTGCTTGACGAAGGAAGGTGTATAGCTCTTCAACTAGTGCTGCAACCGATGTTTTCTCGTGCATTGATTGGTCTGGTAGTGGACCGAACTCTGAACGAAGTGCTGCAACCATCCAACCAGAAAGGTATAGGTAGCGGCGATCTGTTTTGCCATCAAAGTGCTTCTTAATAGAAATCAGCTTTTGTTGGCCGATAAAACCGTGCCAGCAACCTAGAGACTGAGTGTATTGAGAGCTGTCTTTATCGTAAGCCTCCATGTCCGCACGCATGATATCTGCCGTGTATTGTGCGATATCTAGACCTGTTTTGAATTTGTTTTGAGCTCGCATACGAGCAGCAGATTCAGCATCGATTGCATCCCATGGAGCACCTGCAGCGCTTTTTGCAACTTCTATCATTTCGATATCTTGTGTAATTTGCGACATAACTATTCCTTAGTTTCACGTGGGTATGGTTGCCAACTTGGCTTGGATTAAAACTTTGCTATGGACAAAGAATAATCATGCATGTGATAATTTTGTTAATTTATAGTTATTATATTCGGTATTTTTTATATGAATATTGCTCGTATAGACCTTAATTTACTTGTGTATTTAGACATGTTGCTACGTGAAAGAAACGTTACGCGAGCAGCGAATCAGTTGGGGATTACTCAGCCTGCAATGAGTAATGGACTGCGCCGATTACGCGATTTACTTGAGGATCCGTTGTTAGTTAGGACAAGTGAAGGAATGGTGCCAACCGAGCGCGCGCAGAAGTTGCAACCTTTGATTCGCAACATCTTGGCTAATGTAGAAAAGACCTTGCAACCGACGACGGAATTTAACGCAGAAGACAGTGAACGCGTATTTCGTATCATGGCGAGTGACTATGCTGAGTCCACCATTATCCAGCCTTTATTAAAAAGGTTGAGTGAGATAGCGCCGAAAATACGCCTCGATATTATGACGCCAAGTGACGTGAGTTATCAGGATGTAGAACAGGGGACCGTTGATATCATCATTAACCGCTTCGACGATATTCCACAGTCCTTCCACCAGATGAGCCTTTGGCACGACGGCTTCTCTTGCTTATTTAGTTGCGACAATCCGATAGCTGACAATTTCGATATTCTTTCTTACTTAAAAGCGCAACACATTTGGGTGAGCAAAACAGGTATGGGTACAGGGGTTGGGATTAACCCAAGTGAAGCTCAGAAATTAGGTTGGATCGATGAAGCGCTAATGCGTATTGGTAAAACCCGAAACATTACCGTGTTTACTCGACATTACCTGTCAGCGATTCTATTCGCCCAACAGAAAAACTTGATCCTTACCATCCCAACCAAAGCAGCACAGCTGCAACGCAACAACCCTAAGTTATTGATCAAACCCGCTCCTTTTGCCATTGAACCTTTTGAGGTGAAGATGGCGTGGAGCCCGTTGTTACAAACCAATCCAGACCACCAGTGGATGCGCCGTTTGATCAAAAGTGTCGCCAATGAAATAGAAAGTGGTGTGACGGAATAGCCCTAGTTTCAGGGTATTTCTTTTGTGAATGTCCACTATAAGTGGCATAAATTAGCTAAATTTTCGTCATTTTCGTAAATTTAAGTGAGTAGTCAGTGATTAACTTGAGAGAGATTTTATGAGCAGTCGTATTCAACAGGGAAGCTTGAACATAGATAGCACCCTCTACCAACTAGTTAATGAACAGATCATCCCTGGCACGGGTATTCTTGCAGAAGACTTCTGGCAGTCATTTGCAACCATCCTCAAAGATCTGGCACCAAAGAATCGTGCATTGCTTATCAAGCGTGAAGATCTCCAATATCAAATCGATGTATGGCACCAAGAGCGTGCTGGTCAAACTCTGGATGCTGCAGAATATAAACAGTTCTTACAGCAGATCGGCTACCTAGTACCTGAAGGCGATGATTTCCAAGTAACGACTGCCAATGTTGAACCTGAAATCGCAACGCAAGCTGGGCCGCAGCTTGTAGTGCCTATTATGAACGCGCGATTTGCACTTAACGCAGCAAACGCGCGCTGGGGCAGTCTATATGATGCGCTCTACGGCACAGACGTGATCAGCGAGAGTGATGGCGCAGAGAAAGGCGGTAGCTTTAACCCAGTACGTGGTGCCAAAGTGGTGAGCTATGCTCGTGGTTTCCTTGATGATGCCGCACCGCTCAATGGCGTTTCTCATAAAGACGTGACTAAATACAGCATCAGCAATGTGAGCATCGGCAACACGCTTACGGCGACTCTAGATAACGGCGAAGAAGTCACGCTAATCGACCGTAATCAATTTATTGGGTATCAAGGTGACGCTAGTGCACCGTCTTGTATCCTGCTTAAACACAATAACCTTCATATCGAAATTCAAATCGATCCTAGTGCGCCAATCGGTAGCGTTGATGCAGCCGGTATTAAAGATGTGCTGGTGGAAGCTGCACTAACGACCATTATGGATTGCGAAGACTCAGTGGCCGCCGTAGATGGTGAAGATAAGGCACTGGCTTACCGCAACTGGTTAGGCTTGATGAAAGGTGACCTACAAGAGTCACTAGAAAAAAATGGTAAGACCATTGTTCGTAGCCTGAATCCAGATCGCCAATACACCAGCGTAACGGGTGGCGAGATCTCGCTTAAAGGTCGAAGCATGTTGTTTGTTCGCAATGTTGGTCATTTAATGACGAATCCAGCGATCATTGATGATGAAGGGAATGAAGTACCTGAAGGCATCATGGATGGCATGATTACTTCACTGATTGCTATGCACGATTTGAAAGGTAACAGTGCTTACCAAAACTCGACCGCTAACAGCATCAATATCGTAAAACCTAAGATGCATGGCCCTGAAGAAGTGGCATTTACCAATGAGCTGTTTGGTCGCATTGAAGACGCATTAGGTTTAGAACGCTTTACTATCAAAGTTGGCATTATGGACGAAGAGCGCCGTACCTCTGTGAACTTGAAAGAGTGTATCCGCGCCGCTAAAGATCGTGTTGTGTTCATCAACACAGGTTTCTTAGACCGAACGGGGGATGAGATTCATACGAGTATGGAAGCGGGTCCTTTTGCTCCTAAACCGCAACTGAAAACCATGACATGGATTGGCGCTTACGAAGACCAAAACGTTGATCTGGGCTTAGCTTGCGGCCTGCAAGGTAAAGCCCAAATTGGTAAAGGTATGTGGCCAGAACCTGATAACATGGCCAAGATGATGGATGCCAAAATTGGTCACCCACAAGCGGGTGCTAATACCGCTTGGGTTCCTTCGCCAACCGCTGCTACTTTGCACGCATTGCACTACCACAAGGTGAGTGTTCCGAGTCGCCAAAAAGAGCTGCGCGAGCGTGTAAGAGCAAACGTTGACGATATCCTTACTATTCCTCTATTGGGTAATCAAAAGCTGACTGCACAAGATATTCAAAATGAATTGGATAACAACACGCAAGGCATTCTAGGATACGTAGTGCGTTGGATTGACCAAGGTGTAGGTTGTTCGAAAGTTCCTGATATTAATAACGTAGGACTTATGGAAGACCGTGCCACACTACGTATTTCGAGCCAGCACATTGCAAACTGGTTACGCCATGGAGTTTGCGATGAAACCCAAGTTATGAAAACGATGAAGCGTATGGCTGCTGTTGTTGATGAGCAAAACGCTGGGGATCCAAGCTACCAAAATATGGCGCCAAACTTTGAAAGCAGCATTGCGTTTTCTGCAGCGTGTCAGTTGGTGTTTGAAGGCTGTGCTCAGCCAAGCGGTTATACCGAGCCAGTACTCCACACTATGCGCTTGAAACTGAAATCACTTAAATAGCAAAACAACCGGATAATAAGAAAGAAAAGAATAACAACGATAAAAGTAACCCCCCTTAACCGAGCCCAAGGTGCCGCGCAATATAGCGCGGCTTTTTTTGCTTTCGTTTCAGAGGGGTTGAGGAGAAAAGCTTAGTTACCGCTAAAACCTAGTTTTCGCCGAGACCTGAGTTCTCACCGAAGCCTTAATTTCCACCAAAACATAGATACTTAATATCCATGTATTCATCGATGCCTTCTTTTGCCCCTTCACGACCAATGCCCGACTGTTTCACCCCACCAAACGGTGCTACTTCAGTAGAGATCAAGCCGTCATTGATGCCAACCATACCGTATTCAAGCGCTTCTGCTACCTTCCACACACGGTGAATATTCTGGCTGTAGAAGTAAGACGCTAAACCATAAATCGTATCGTTCGCCATCTCGATGAGTTTTTCATCGCTGTCGAACTTCATAACTGAAGCGACAGGACCAAAGATCTCTTGTTGAACGATGTCCATGTCATGTTTCACGTCTTTTAGAATGACGGGTTGAATAAACAGGCCATCGAGTAATTGAGTTGGTGTCACTGGTTGTGCACCTTGTTCAATTGCTCGATCAATTAAGCCTTGGATATTTTGTTTCGCTCTTTCACTGATGACTGGGCCAATGTTGACGCCTTCATCTAAGCCACTTCCGACCTTAAGCTGTTGTACTGCTTGGTCGAACTTAGCCACAAATTCGTCGTGTACTTTACTGTGGATATAGAATCGATTAGCACAAACACAAGTTTGCCCTGCATTGCGGAATTTAGATGCCATTGCACCTTGCACGGCAGCGTCGATGTCTGCGTCGTCAAACACAATAAAGGGTGCGTTGCCGCCAAGCTCCATTGAAGTGCGTTTGATGCCTTTGGCGGCTTGCGCCATTAAGATGCTGCCAACACGGGTAGAGCCGGTAAATGAGATCTTTTTGATTAATGGGTGTGAGGTAAACAGTTCACCGATTTGTTCCGGACTATTACCTAAAACCACTTGAATAAGGTCTTCAGGGATTCCAGCTTGGTAAGCCAGTTTAACGATCGCAAATGCTGAAAGTGGTGTCTCGTCAGAAGGTTTCACAATGAAGCTACAGCCAGCCGCTAATGCAGGCGCTGCTTTACGGGTGATCATCGCAACGGGAAAGTTCCATGGCGTGATGGCACAGGCTACCCCAATCGGTTGTTTGATAGTAACTAAACGCTTATCTGCCGCAGTACTAGGGATCGAATTGCCGTAGGTGCGTTTGGCTTCTTCGGCGAACCATTCAATGAAGCTTGCTCCGTAAACCACTTCGCTGGTGGCTTCAGCCAACGGTTTGCCTTGTTCCATTGTCATCAAGCGAGCAAGATCATCTTTGTTTTCAAGGATCAACTTATACCAATTATTCAACAGCGCGGCGCGAGTTTTAGCTGGAACTTTTGCCCACTCTTTCTGTGCGATATGTGCACGCTTGATGGCGTTATCTAATTCTACTTCGGTAGAGATTGGCGCATAGCCAATAACATCCCCGGTTGCTGGATTGGTGACCGCAACCGCGCTATCTGCTTCTGTCACCATAAAAGAGAGTAATTGCTTGTTGTTGATTTTGAGCATTGTGGTTCCTTATTGATGAATAACTAGAATGTACTTTTTCTGTCAATGGAGCACTAAACTGTTATTCATTATTTTCACGAAGAAGTTAGTACACGGATCAAACAAGACCTGAAATGAGAATATTATGCTCCATAAATCTTTAAAAATTAAATGCTTATTATCCATATTACCCCCCAAAATAAGACAGTGTAAAAAAGCAATTTAGTAAAATTCACAGTGTGTAATTTTTGTTATGAAATCGTTTCAAAAATAGCAGTAGTATGAAAAACATGGAAACCAAGCAGTAAAGAACAAACCTGAAAAGGGTCAATTAGGATGTTTGATCCGAATGAAATTTAAAGCCGTACGAGGGATAGACTATGAATATGCTGACACTAGACAAAACAGAACTTCACAGAAACCATTCAACTTTTATTGCTGAAGCTGTCTTTGCCGTCGAAATGGTGAAAGCAGACAAGCAACTCGAAAAGCAGAAGATGGCAAAACAGTTGCTAGACACTCTATTTCCTCTTGAGTCGGGCACTCATGAAGATGTTGTGAGCTATGAAATTGACTATCGACATGTTCAGGTTTACTTCAAAAATGGCGAACATACAGGGCTGAAATGTGCGAAGTATTTTGTGGCATATACAGGTGATAAATCTAAGCCATCATCAATCCTGTTCCGCGATGAAAGTGGTACACATGTGGAAGTGACGATTGGTGCTCGAAAAGGTACAGGTAATCTTGAGCTTGTAGACATCGAAGACATCCAACTAGAGACATGCACCACGTTTGGTCAAACAGACGCAAGTATTTCTTCTGGAATCCGACATTGGGTTAGCTTAGTGAAGGGTGATGAAAGCGGCCGACCAAATGCATCAAGTGAAGATAAAGAGTTCACTGCGAAAAATGGCGATGACTACAATCTTGGTTTTTGTTTCGCATTCTAATATCAAGCGCTGCAGTGCGCAGTGCTAACATCCATTTCTCTTTTACCTTTGGTAATTTCCCCGCCCCTATAGCGGGGCTTTTTTATTAGAGCTATAAGTAAATATCGTGTTTATTAAAATTATCTGACGAAAGTTTAAAAACTATTTTATGATGCAGCGTTCTTATTTAACTTGTTGTAATTTATTGTTTTTTATTGATGCTTTGCGCTGTCTTTTATTGGGTTGATTATCATTATAAAGGTGGTTGTGAGTAACTGTTGAGCTAAAAATCAGTCAAAATGCTTCGTGTTGTGCTATATTACGCGGCTTGGGATTGAGCTAGTAAGTCCATTCATTATCTCAGATAGTGACTTTCACCATGCTTTGTTTAGGTGATTTGGCGAGCCAATCAAGTAGTAGTTGGATATGGAGCGAGTCCTTATATTCGTTGAATCGGATATACGAACATCATAATTTATGAGTTTTAAATCAAAAAAGTACAGTATTGATTCTACTGACTATCAAGTTGGTCAAGATAACGTCAGTAAATGGGGCATGGATGTCCATAACACAGTTTTCGTAGCCTCTGTTGGCTTATCTCTTCTCTTCATCATCACCCTTCTTGCTCTGCCTCCTGTAGATGCCAAAGCGGCAATTGACTCCATCAAGGGTGCGGTTCTATCAAAGTTTGACTTCCTGTTCATGTGGGGAGCCAACATCATGTTAATTTTTGCCGTTATTCTTGCATTGTCACCGTTAGGTAAAGTTCGCTTAGGTGGTGAAGACGCAACGGCAGACTATTCAATGGCCTCTTGGATTGCGATGTTATTCGCAGCAGGCATGGGTATTGGACTTATTTTCTGGGGTGTTGCTGAGCCAACTGCGTTCTTTACCAACTGGTTTGGTACTCCGTTGAACGCAGACCCTTTTACAGAAGCTGGTCGTGAGTTAGCGCTGGGTGCAACGGTATTCCACTGGGGTTTCCATGCTTGGGCTATCTACGGCATGACAGCACTTTGCTTAGCGTATTTTGTTTATAACAAAGGTCTACCGCTATCTATGCGCTCAGTGTTTTACCCAATCTTGGGTGAGCGAGTGTGGGGTAAAACGGGTGATGTGATCGACGTGCTAACGGTACTCGTTACTTTGTTTGGTTTAGCAACTTCGTTAGGCTTAGGTGGTACACAAGCAGCAAGTGGTATTAGCCACGTGTTTGGCTTGGAAAATAATATCCTACTCCAGCAATCTATTATTGTTTTGATCATGGGCCTAGCGATCATATCTGTACTTCGTGGTATGGATGGTGGTGTTAAGTTCCTAAGTAACCTAAACATGGTTATTGCTTTTGTATTTCTTGGCCTTATTGCAGTGCTTAACTTCACAACTGTACTTGATTCTGTGGCAACAGCGGCAGCGGGCTATGTGAAAAATATCTTGGCATTGAGTCAAAGCACTGGTCGTGAAGACACGACATGGCTGCATGGTTGGACGGTGTTCTACTGGGCATGGTGGGTCGCTTATGCACCATTCTTCGGTATGTTTGTAGCGCGTATTTCTAAAGGTCGTACGGTTCGTGAGTTCTTGTTCTGCGTACTGATTATCCCGACGCTAGTAACTTCGGCTTGGATGTCTGTGTTTGGTGGTGTGGCTATTGAACAGGTCATTAATCATGTTGGTCAACTTGGTCTTGATCAAGGCATCACAGATGTATCACTAAGCCTGTTCCACATGTTAGATGCGTACTCTTTTGGTAGCATTCTATCGGTTATCGCAGTAGCACTAATCATTGTGTTCTTCGTTACGACACTAGACTCAGGTTCGATTGTTATCGATGGTATGACGGCTGGTGGTAAGCTTGAAGTACCAGTGAAACAGAAAGTAGTGTGGGCGGTTATCTCAGGCGCGATTGCGATGGTGATGTTGTGGATTGGTGGTACTCAATCTATCCAAGCACTGCAATCTATCACGATTATTGCAGCGCTGCCGTTCACTGTCATTCTTCTGATTGGCTGCGTGAGCCTGCTGAAAGGTCTATTTACGGAAGTAGATAAAGGCCAAGCAAACGTAAGCGAAACAGCGAAGTAGGGCGATTTTCTTAGAGGTAAATTACTCGCTAATAGCGCCCTGAGTATTACTGAAACTCTCTTGTACTTTTTGCGAGGGAGTTTGTTTATGTGCGCTATCAATAAACAAAAAAGCCACAAATGATTCGTCACTTGTGGCTTTCTCAACTTTATTCTAGTTCTCTAGAGATAAATTACTCGCTTATGCCTTCAGCTCGTGTTTAATCACGTAATCTAGAGCACCAACGACAGCTGCCACTTGCGCGTCGTTACACTCTTCGTCGGTTACTTTATCGCTGTCTGGGTAAACTTCTGTCGTTGTACCGTACTTGCAGTTCGTGACGCCGCCACACAGGCCTAGCTCTTTCATTGGGTAGTTAATCACACCGTGCTGTGTCACCTCTGAGCCAATGATCTTACCGTCTGCATCTGCTGGTGCAATGTGCGTTACTTTTTCAACTGAAGCAATGACAGCCGCTTGGAATTCTGGCTGAGGGTTTTCAGTGTCACCGACTGTGTAGAAACCATCTGGAATCATACCTTCGATGTACTCAATGCCGTCACGAGCTGCAAGTGCTGGACGGAATTCTGTTTCATCAGAATCTGTGGTTTCGTGTAGATCAACGTGAACCAGCACCTCTGGTAGAGATGCCACTAATGCACGTAAGTTTGCTGACTCTTCAGCAGGGGTTCCTTCATAGAAAGAACGGTTTGGATCGACGGCATTTGGGTTCCAGCGGTTGATAACTTCGTAGCCCCAAGGGCTAACACAAGGTGCAACTACTACATTGAAATACGCTGCGTATTTCTCTGCTTGAGTATCTGCGAATTTGATCGCACCGTGCACACCACTTGTCTCATAACCGTGAACACCGCCCGTTACCAGGATGGTTGGTTTTGATGCATCCCAGTTTTTGCTTTTGATTGCAAGCAGAGGGAAACGAGCCTCATCGTAGCTCAGTGCGCCGTATTGCTCGATGTCAAAGCGGCCTGCTAATGCTTGGATTTTAGGAACCACTTCTTGCTGGTATTCGCGCTTAACGGTTCTTTGAGCAAACCATGCTTGACGTTCTGCTTCTTGCCATTTTTTTCCAGGCTCACCGATAGGGTAGCTGTATTCACTTTTCATCTATACTTTTTCTTTTATGTTCGTGAAAGATGCAGACAGACTAGTCCTGTCTCGCTGAGACGGCAATAGAAAATACAGTTTGTGACTTTATTTTTTACAGACTCATAACTTTGATGAGTGAATTGATAGTGTTACATTTTAGCTGTTGTTCAATCCTTTAAAAGAGACAATAAAATGGCTGGAGCAAGTTTACTCACACTGTTAGACGACATAGCCACAGTGCTAGACGATGTCGCTCTGATGTCTAAAGTGGCGGCGAAGAAAACCGCTGGTGTATTGGGCGATGATTTAGCACTTAACGCACAGCAGGTTTCGGGTGTGTCTGCTGAACGAGAAATCCCTGTGGTGTGGGCGGTTGCAAAAGGCTCATTCAAGAACAAGTTGATTCTTGTGCCTGCCGCTTTATTGATTAGTGCATTTATTCCTTGGTTGATCATGCCAATGCTGTTAGTTGGTGGCTTATTTCTTTGTTTCGAAGGGGCTGAGAAGGTCTTAGAAAAGTTCTTCCCGCATGCCCACCAAGATGACGACAAAGGAGATGAAGATAAAACAGGTGAATCCATTGAGGACTATGAGAAGAGAAAGGTTAAAGGCGCAATTCGTACCGACTTCATATTATCCGCAGAAATCATTGTGATTGCTCTGGGTACCGTGACGGGGACCAGCATCTTGACCCAGATTATTGTCGTGAGCTTGATTGCTGTCGTGATGACGATTGGTGTCTATGGGTTGGTTGCAGGGATCGTTAAGTTGGATGACTTAGGTTTTTATCTTCAACGTACATATGACGGTAGCGCAGTAAAAGCAACTCTGGGTAATGGGCTTGTTTCCTTTGCGCCAAAGCTCATGAAGATGCTTGCTGTTGTCGGTACGGCTGCCATGTTCTTGGTTGGTGGTGGTATCGTTGTTCATAACGTTCCCGCAATTCATCACTTGATTGAGCCTATCATCATGGACTTCAGCAGACATACGATTGCGACTGCAGTCGTTCCCACATTGTTGAATGGCGTGATTGGTTTGGTGGCAGGGGTACTTGTAGTCGCGATTTGGAGTGTGATAGAGAAGGTTCGCGACAAGTAGGGCTTAAACAACGTCTTAGAGCGTTTCTTTCATACATATTAAAAAGGGTCACCATAATCTGGTGACCCTTTTTAGTTAAAATGAAGTATTTACTTTGCCTTGCGAGTGCTTATTTTACTGACCAAGCGATCGTCTCGCCGCCACGAATTGGCACAACGATGTCTGAACCAAATGGCATGGTTTCAGCAACGTTCCACTCTTCTTTTACTAGAGTGATGGTGTCTGTGTTACGAGGGATGCCGTAGAAGTCTGGGCCGTTGTGGCTTGCGAACGCTTCTAGGTTCTCAATCTTGCCTTCTAATTCGAACACTTCCGCGTACAGTTCAACTGCTGCGTGCGCAGTGTAAGAACCCGCACAGCCACATGCCGACTCTTTTGCGCCTTTTGCATGTGGTGCTGAGTCTGTACCTAAGAAGAACTTCTTGCTGCCGCTTGTCGCTGCCTCAATTAGCGCTTTTTGGTGAGTGTTGCGCTTAAGGATTGGTAGGCAGTAGAAGTGTGGCTTAATGCCGCCAACCAGCATGTGGTTGCGGTTGTAAAGCAAGTGGTGAGCTGTGATTGTCGCGGCAACGTTGTCGTTCGCGTTCTTTACGAAATTCGCAGCATCTGCAGTCGTGATGTGCTCGAGAACGATTTTTAGGTTAGGGAAATCATTCACGATTGGCGCAAGAACTGTGTCTAGGAACTCTTTCTCACGGTCAAAGATATCAACATCGTGCGTGGTTACTTCACCGTGTACCAAAAGTAGCATGCCAACTTCTTGCATAGCTTCTAGTACGTGGTAGATGTTCTTCGCAGAGGTTACTCCTGAGTCGGAGTTGGTTGTTGCGCCAGCTGGGTACAGCTTCGCAGCTACAACAGCGCCAGATTCTTTCGCTTTGCGGATTTCATCAGGTGTGGTGTTGTCTGTCAGGTAAAGTGCCATTAGAGGCTGGAACTGTTCGCTTGGCTGCTCTGCCATGATGCGTTGACGGTAAGCTAGAGCCATTTCGGTATCTGTTACCGGTGGGATGGTATTTGGCATGATTAACGCTCGACCATTGTAGCGGCTGATATCGCGCACTGTATCTTTTAATACTTCGCCATCGCGTAGATGAACGTGCCAGTCGTCAGGACGAGTAATCGTAAGTTGTGTCATTGAAGGCTCCCACCATTTGAAGTGTAATATAGTTGGAGCCTAAACTCGGCGAAATCTGTGAAAGCAATCGCTTACGTTTAGGCGACAGGATGATAGTGGAAAAGCACTTTCATTTCATCCTATTTTTAACTCTTCAGGGTTAGGAGCTTGTATTTCCGCGTATTTTATTCGGTATTTATTTTTGAAATATGGATTATCGAGTCGCTACCCACAACCCGTGGGTCATTCCCGGAACCCAGAAGAAGAGAGTGAGGACTAGGTTGATTAAAAGGTCTTTGCCTGCGCCTCGTGCGAAAGACATACCCAAAAGGGGAAGCAGTACACATAAGATGATAATATCGAGTTTGCTCATGATAAATCCTTTTATTCAATGAAAGTTCAATGCACTAACAATATTCACTCAGTATAAAGCGTTTAATGGCTGGCAGTTTATCTATTTATAACCATTTGTTAGCATTGGGACAAACTACAAAACATTGGAATCGTTATGTCGCAGTCACCTTTAGATCGAAAGGCTTCAGAGCAAGCTCCTTCCTTATCTCAAATCAATGTGTTTCCGGTTAAATCAGTGGGCGGCATTGCGCTTTCTTCTGCTTGGGTTGAAAAACAAGGTCTCACTTTTGACAGACGTTTCATGCTGGCATTGGCTGATGGCTCAATGGTTACGGCGCGTAAATATCCGAAAATGGTCAAAGTGTCTTCCAGTTTGCTGCCAGATGGTTTGATCTTTACTTATGAAGATAAAGAGCCACTGCGCCTTAAGTATGAGAACTTCAAGATGCAAGAAGCGCCAGCAACAGTGTGGAAAGACAGCTTCATGGCCTACACAACGAGTGACAAAGCTGATGACTGGTTTAGTGATGTATTGGGTGTACGTGTTGAGCTACTTTTCTCTGGTGAACAATCTAATCGTGTTCGTGAAAAGTTGGGCCATAACGTGAGTTTTGCCGACGGTTACCCGATGTTGATCATCAGCCAAGCTTCGCTTGATGAGTTGAATCGTCGCAGCCCTGAAATGCATTCCATGGATCAGTTCCGTACCAATTTTGTCGTCTCAAACACTGAAGCGTTTGCTGAAGATGGTTGGAAGCGGATTCGAATTGGTGAGGTTGAATTCGAGGCGGTGAAACCTTGTGAACGTTGTATTCTAACTACGGTAGATGTTAACAGTGGAGAGTTCAGAGCGACAAAAGAGCCACTGAATACCTTCTCTAAATTCAGAGCCAATGATCGTGGTGGCGTATTCTTTGGTCAAAATCTAGTCGCGAAAAATGAAGGCTTAGTAAGAGCTGGTGATGTGGTTGAAGTACTCGAGACCAAAGAAAAAGAACATTACGAAGACACATGGGTAGAGTCACTGCATTTAACTTGTGTTGAGCGTGAAGAGATCGCAAGAGACTTTACGACATTTTGGTTAGAGCCTGCGAAAGGGAACCACTCTTTACCAAGTTACCACCCAGGTCAGCATCTGCCGATTGAAATTATTATTGATGGTGAAAAAGTGTCTCGTCGTTATACGCTTTCTTCAAGCCCATCTCGCGCGGGTCGTTTAGCGATTTCAGTGAAGCGCGTCAATGGTGGCCAGATCTCCAACTGGTTGAACGACCACTTCCAAGTTGGCGATACCTTAGTGGCGCAAAATCCTGATGGTGCTTTCTACTTAGAAGATAACCCAACGCACCCATTATTATTGCTTTCTGCAGGCAGCGGTATCACGCCTATGCTGTCGATGCTCCGTTATTTGGCAGACCATGATCAGATTAATGATGTGGTTTTCTATCATCAATGCAGCAGCGAAGAAGATATTCCTTATCAAGCTGAGATTGACCAAATCGCCAAAGAACACGAAGGCTTAAGTGTGATTTATTCATTGAGCCAACCAACGAAAGAGTGGGATGGTTTGTCTGGTCGTTTGAGCGTGTCGCATATCGCGAAAATTGACGCGCTTCATAAACGCCAAGCTTTTGTGTGTGGTCCTGATGGCTTTATGGATAATGCAAAGAAACTACTGATTCAAATGGGCTTGAATCCTCAGCACTATCATCAAGAAGCATTTGCTGTCGCACAATCAACGGACGAGACAGTTAAGCAGCTAAAGCTAAGTGTTAATGGTTATCTATTCGAAGGTAACAACCAGTCTACCTTACTAGAGCAAGCTGAGTCGGCGGGTGTATCCATTGCATCAAGCTGCCGTGCGGGCTTTTGTGGTGCTTGTAAAGTGACCCTTGAGTCTGGGCAAGTTCACCAACCGGATGTACCAGCGCTGCAGGAGCACGAACGTAACATGGGCCAGATTTTAGCATGTTGCAGTGTGCCTCAAACCGATATCGAAGTTGTGGATTAATGGCTAATTAAGTCACTCCCTTCATAAAATATAAAAGGCCGGAAGTTGAACTGCCGGCCTTTTTAATTTGAGACTAACTTAAAGTACTAATCGTAGATTGTTGGGATTGGTTGACGCTTGTGTTGTGTTGCTTTGTAGATGCTGATCAAGCGGTCTGATACGTCTTGAGGCACTTCTTTACCTTCAAGGAAATCATCGATTTGATCGTAAGTTAGGTTCAGCGCTGCTTCGTCAGCTTTTTGTGGATCAAGCTCTTCGAGATCGGCAGTTGGCACTTTCTTAACTAGCTGCTCTGGTGCACCTAGTGTTGCCGCTAGTTCACGAACTTGACGCTTGTTTAGGCCAAATAGAGGCGCTAAGTCACAGGCACCGTCGCCGTGTTTAGTGTAAAAGCCAGTGATGTTTTCTGCTGAGTGATCGGTACCAATCACAAGGCCACCAACGTAACCTGCGATTTCGTATTGTGCGATCATTCGAGCTCGAGCTTTTACGTTACCTTTTACAAAGTCGATTTTCGCTGAGTCTGTTGGTAGTAGCCCGGTTCCTTCAAGTGCAGCGTGAGAAGCCGCGTGAAGCCCATCAACACCTTCTTTAATGTTTACAGAAACTGATTGAGAAGGTTGGATAAAAGAGAGAGCCAGTTGTGCTTCATCTTCATCTTTTTGTTCACCATAAGGAAGGCGAACTGCGATGAATTGGTAGTCGTTGCTACCTGTGCTTTCATTCAAGCTGTCAACAGCCAGTTGTGCTAGTCGACCACAGGTAGTCGAGTCTACGCCACCACTGATACCAAGGATCAGGGACTTGCAACCAGACTGCTGAAGTTTCGTTTTGATAAAGTCCACACGACGAGTCACTTCGAAGTGAGGGTCAATTGAAGGTAGTACGCGCATTTCGTCACGAATTAACTGTTCCATTCGTATTCCTTTCCTGCAAGCAAATTAAAAATCTAGTGTTATCATACCTAAATCATTCGATTTAAAAACCTCTTTGCACAAGCTTAGAAACAGAAGGCAGTAATTAATAATGGAAAAAATAGCCATTTTCGGCAGTGCGTTTAATCCGCCGAGCTTAGGGCATAAAAGTGTGATTGATTCACTAGCTCATTTCGACAAGATTCTTCTGGTACCAAGTATTGCCCATGCTTGGGGAAAAGAGATGCTAGACTTTGATACGAGATGTCAGTTAGTTACCGCATTTATTAGTGATCTTTCATTGGATCAAGTTGAACTATCATTGATCGAAAAGAGTTTGTTTACGCCCGGTGAAAGTGTGACAACTTATGCTGTACTCAGTGAATTGCAAAAGTTACATGGTGACGCTGAACTTACGTTTGTGATTGGGCCGGACAACTTCTTTAAGTTCTCATCTTTCTATAAGTCAGATGAGATTACCGAGCGATGGTCTGTAATGGCTTGCCCAGAGAAAGTGAAGATCCGAAGCACAGACATTCGTAATGCATTGATAAGTGCAAGTGATGTATCAAAACTGAGTACAAAGTCAGTTACAAAGATGTTGCAAGGTAGTGGACTGTATACAATAATATAGATTCACCAATTAAAGAGGTCGTATGACTATGCTTAAACGCGCGATACCAGCGACGATGATCATTGCAGCATGCAGTTTACCTGCACAGGCTGAATGTGACTTTTTTAGCTTAGACTCAATCATGCTGGCTTCTGATGATGAAAATAGCTGCCTAGATTTTTCTTCGAGCATCGAGTCTTTCGGTCAGCGCATGCTAGAAATCACTGGTGTGAGTGAAGAAGAAGCCGAGAGCACACCTGACTACTGGTCTGACTGGGTACTTCAAACCAAGGATACGCCACTGTTAACGCAAAGCCTCGAGTCTAACTATGTTGGTTTAGGAATGTGGTTCCCTGAAGACTTAGAAGACGAGCAGTATGATATGTCTACTGAAGAGTGGCTACTGAATCATGGTTTGCAATTAAGCATTGGCTTCGGTGAGAAAGTAGAAGGGCAACCTCGTATGCGTTTTGATTATCGTTGGCACGATTCAAGAGATGCCGATTTGATGATGCAAGTCGAGTTACCGTTTTAGACCAACACGCTCCTTCTATAAGATTGTTAATCTAGCTTCTGTTTATCCTGAATTTGTACTAAGAATTAAAAAATCCGCAGAAACTCAGTTTTTGCGGCTTTTTAATATCTAAATTTTGGCTTTTCTCAGCGACATTAGGCCTTACTAGCGACTATAGGTCGTCACCAAACACCAGCATACACAGTTGTTCAAACTCTTCTTCTTTACCTGAGAATAGGTCATCGATCACAGCTGCACGCTTCTGACCTGATTGCATGCGCTTCTTCGCTTCGCGCATTACCATCACTAAGGTGTACTCTTGTGGTAGGTTTGAGTCATCAATGTTCCATTGATTGAATCGTTGAGACAACGCACTTTCACAAAGCAGTGGTTTGAATGCCAACACTTCTTGCTTAAGTACAGAAAGCATGTTTTGACAGGCTTGGTCGGTATTGTTAGCGCCTGAAGCTCGGCCGTGAGTCAGCTCTAGTTTCTCTAGTAACGCCAAAGAGAGGTTAGTTTGTGTGATGTAACCTGCTTGGCGTGGGAAAGCATCTGTCAGTCGAACAGAGAAATCGACACGGCTAACTTGAGTATTAGGGAAGTAGGTCAACGAAGTTAAGCAGTCAAATGGAATCCAAACGCTTTGGCCAGGTTCAACGGCGTACTCTTGCTTACCCAGCTTGATCAAAACTAAGCCACTTTGAACCGATACAAGGCTATGTTTTAGTACTTTCTTGCGTGGTGTGATCACCAAGTGTGAAAAGTAAGCCGATGTATATTCAATAGCGAAGTTCATAGATAGTACCTTAATTTTGGGGCGACAAGATTACCGTTAATCTTAAAGAATGCCAACAATAACAGGCTATTTTAACTGTTTCTGGTCTGACCTTGTCAAAAGTATGGGCTCTGTAGCTGCGAGAAGTCAAAACAACGCGTAGAATGAGCCAGCTTTTTATTACATGAATGAAAAAATGACCTCTCCAACCGATCCATATGTTGATATTCGTCCTTACGGCGATGATGAAATTCCAGCGGCACTAAACCGTCTTATTAATGATGAAGAATTCATCAGTGCGATTCTGAACTACCGTTTTTCGAATCACGCAGCTTGGTTCCAAGCATTAATGAGCCCAATTCTGCGTGTTTACTTAAAAATGAAGTGGAGCAAGCTGACTAGCGTTGAATCCATACAAATTGAAGTGAAAAAGTACTTACGTGACACGCTTGCGAACACCACAAATGGTGTGACGTACACAGGCTTAGAGTCATTGGATGTGAATCAAGCATACTTGTTTGTATCAAACCATCGTGACATTGCTATGGATCCGGCGTTGGTGAACTACGCATTGCATCAACAAAATCACCAAACTTGTCGCATTGCGATTGGTGATAACCTTTTGAAGAAGCCGTGTGCGACAGAATTGATGCGCTTGAATAAGAGCTTTATCGTTAAGCGCTCTCTTAAAGGGCCACGTGAGATGATGAAAGCGTTAGGCCAGCTCTCTTCTTACATTAAGCACTCTTTAGATACTGGGAACTCTATCTGGATCGCTCAGAAAGAAGGCCGTGCAAAAGACGGTAATGACTTCACTGATCCTGCCATCCTTAAAATGTTTCATGTTGAAGGACGTAAGCAGAAGGTTGCATTTCCTGAATACGTGAAGTCACTGAAGATTGTTCCTGTTGCTATCTCATATGAAAATGATCCTTGTGATACGGCGAAAGCGATCGAGCTGTTTGAAAAAGATGTAAACGGCAGCTATGAGAAAGGCGAATTTGAAGATATCGAAAGCATTATTCAAGGTATTGTGGGCAATAAAGGCCGCATTCACGTTGGGTTTGGGCAGGTTATCGATCGAGACTTTGAGACTCCAGAAGCATTGGCTGAAGAGATTGATCGCCAGATCCATGACAACTATAAGCTGTTTCCAGTAAATCTACTGGCGGCAGAGAAAGAAGATGACTCAATTACAGCTGCGGTTAAGAAAGAGTTCGAAGATAAGTTAGCGACGTTGCCAAAAGGTGCGCGTCAGTACTTGATCGACAGCTATGCGAACCCCGTGAAGAACATTGGTTAGTGAATATTTTGCTTAATTGATTGAATTGAAAAGGAGCCTTGAGCTCCTTTTTGGGTTTTTTTCTGCTTATGCTTTTGATGGAAAGAGGCAAAGCTACAGGGAAGGTTAGCGCGCCACTGCACCGCCAAGGTCCAAATTTGTTGGCCAAGTCGTGACGGTGTTGCCACCTAAATAGATATTGCCTTTTACCGTCATCGTCTCTGGGAATGCAGTAATTGCTGAACCGCCGATATATAGATCACCGTCAATCACAATGCCATTTGGCAGTTCGGTTAAAGGGGTACGAATCACACTGAGGTCGC
Organism: Pseudoalteromonas sp. G5_S1_14_S5; assembly: GCF_054968605.1. NCBI lineage: Bacteria > Pseudomonadati > Pseudomonadota > Gammaproteobacteria > Alteromonadales > Pseudoalteromonadaceae > Pseudoalteromonas > Pseudoalteromonas sp. G5_S1_14_S5. The sequence goes on from NZ_JBQKUM010000005.1 coordinate 36,932, forward strand.
CTCTCACTCGCAGGCCGTTGGGTAGTCTTTGCAATGGAGTGTCAGTGAAATTAATGAACCCGCCGACTTTGACGCCTTTTGGCCAACTGGTGATTTTGCTACCCATGAAGTCGGCGTAGCCTTTGATTTTAACACCACTTGCTACTCTGGTTAGCTGACTATTAGCAGCCTTGAGGCTGCCGTTAATATCAAGTCCTTTAGGTAAACGTGTGATCGGGGTGTTTTCGATATTAAGATTACCATCGACCACTAAACCGGTTGGAAGTGCTGTGTAAGGCTTATTTCGGAGATATAAGTTTCCATAATTGTCCAGATGGTTCAATATTTGATAGTGATCGATTGGTTCTGCACTGACATTTGTTATGGTTAAAGAACCAATGATAAGTGCAATTATTCTCAGCATAAAAGGCTTCTTATTACGATAGACGCTAACACTATAATGGAAAAATTATTCTCGCACAGTGTTTTAGCCATTTGGCGGTAGATAAAATAGAAATCGTTTGGCTAATCAGGAATTCAGCGACAATGGCAGGTAAATGGATGACTAGAGTAAATATACAAATAATTAAGAGCGTCTTGGTAGCAAGTGCAATGTTATGCCCAATGCCTGCCAGTACGAATAACGTAATTTCAACACCGGGGAAGGCTGCGGTGGTCGTTACTCAAAGCGGTCAACAGCAACGAGTTTGTTATTACGATGACAAGGTATACAGTATTGGAGCGGTACTCGAAGTCTCTGGTGTTGTGATTCAGTGTGCTGCGGAAAACGATTTTGAAACGAATGGAGCACTTGCTTGGATACGAATAAAAGCAGACGAGTAATTTTACTCGTCTTTATATAAGAGCATAAATGCTTATATTAACGCGCTAGAGAGCGAGTCTTAAGTTCGAAAATAATTTTTTCTGCGCTTACTTCGAACTTGAAGCGTGCATGCAATTCAGTACTTTCTTCGGTCATTTCTGACGCTTCAAATTTAACATTGCTAGATACTTGCTTTGCCAGCTCAACGTAATTTGCAAATTCAGCTTCAATGAGTGCTTTCGAGTTGCCGTATACAGTTACTTCAGCAACATCGTCACCTTCTTTAATGATGAACCCGATTTCACCTGCACAGCCGCAAGCTTCACATACATCGTTGTTACCCATATCTTGGCTCATAAATAATCCTCTTACAAAATCTGAGGTTATTCTAACGAGCAATTTGAACTGTATCTACAAAAATTAAAATCTTTGAACTAATTCGTACTGGTATGCTATGTTGTTTGCTGTGAGATTAAATGAATATGTACATTCGCGCCGACAAATGTGTATGTGATCTATCTCATGTTTTGTTGAAAAGCAGGGTTATTAATTTGTTAGAATATCATTCAGTTAGTTGCGTCGTGGCTAATTTTATAAGACTATCTATTGCTTGATAGGTGTTTATATAATGAATTTATTGTTAGGTATTTGATATTCTAAGTAGTTATTTTAGATTGATCACTTAGAGCGGTAAGGTTACTTTCGAAGAATAATTAGACAAAGTGCCCAAAGAGGCAGCACTGTAAAGTTGTTTATGCGAAGTACTGGCGGGTATTTTAAGGGAAATACTTGCGAAAAAATGCCTTGCTCACATAATGCTGATAACAATTTTCATTCTGACTTCATTTTATTGAGTTAGATGGATTTACAAAGAGAAGAGCCTGAATATGCCAAAGCGTAGTAAAGAAGATACAGAAATCACAATCCAGAAGATCATGGATGCCGTTGTAGACCAGCTACTAAGGTTGGGTTACGACAAGATGTCATACACGACGTTAAGTCAGCAAACGGGCGTTTCTCGTACAGGTATAAGCCACCATTTTCCAAAGAAAACAGATTTCACAGCTGCTCTAGACGGTAGAATCTTCAAGATGTTCATGGAGCACATTGATTTCGAAAATGGTCTTGATGCATTTTCAGCTAGCTGGGTTAAAGCGCTTGAAGACGCTGAGTTCTTAGCAATCTTACGATTACTTTTCCACCATATCGTTACAGCTGAAAACGCACACGAATTTGCGGCGAACGGTATTGATCGTCTTTACAAGCTGACTGAGACTCAGTTTGGTGATACAAGTGTTAAAGAACTTGAGTGGTTGATTGGTAAATCACTGGTTCGTATGAGCCAATAATCAATACATATTAAAAGAAGCTCTTTAGGGAGCTTTTTTTGTGCCTATCGTCTGGTATCTCTTACTTCTTTTCTTTTGTCACTTTTTACAGCAGCCATTTACTCGCGTCTCAAATAGCGATATTTCTATTATTTTTATAGGCTTACATTTTCCTTGTACTCCTCTTTTTGAATCAAGTTTGGTGATTGTCTACTGATAACATTCATTTCTAGCGCCTCTAAGGCTCGAGGTGAGACGTTTCGGGAGCATTGCTATCGTTACGAGTAAAATTAAATTTAAGGCGAGAGAGAGGTTATGAGCCAATAAAAAAGCCTCGACAAAATCGAGGCTTATAATGATTTAATTATCATTAGTGGCGAGTGCTAAAAATGAGCAGGATCTAAATTGAGTTTATTGTGCCGGATGTACCTGAGGAAAGCTCATCGTCGGGTGCTTTTCTACGATGCTTTTATATCCATAAACATCCTCAATCATTGACGGCCTGAGAGCTTCCCAAGGGCTGCCATCACACACTAAACTGCCATCTTTCAATACCACCAATCGGTCGGAATACTGAGCCGCTAAGTTTAGATCGTGCAACACCACGATAACGGCTGCATTATGATTGTCTGCAAGTTCTCTCGCGATCTTTAACGTGTTGTGCTGGTGGGCGAGATCCAATGCAGAGGTCGGTTCATCAAGCATTAAGATGCATTGATCGCCAGAGTGATGGAGTTGAGTGAGTACTCGAGCCAAGTGAACTCTTTGTTTTTCACCGCCAGACAGAGAAGGGTAAAGTCTCTCTCCTAGGTGGGATACATCAGCGGTGTCCATCTTTTGGCTCGCGATGTTGGTCAGCATCTTGTTTGATTCTTGCAGTGGAATACCACCAAGCTCGACAACTTCGTGCACCAGAAATGGGAAGGTCAACGTGCTATGTTGAGGAAGCATAGCCAGATGTTTCGCCAGCTTGTGTGAAGGCCATTTGTCTTTAGCATGGCCAAAGTACTGAATGTCGCCAGTACTGGATATTTCTTGGCACATGGCTTTGAGTAGAGTGCTTTTGCCTGCTCCATTTGGGCCAAGCAGCGTGGTTACTTTTCCTGCTTCAATCTCTATGGATACGCTATCTAATATCTTTTTTTTGCCGAACTTTACTTCAATATCGGTCGCTTTTAACGCTGCAGGAAACATTAAAGGATTCTCCCTTTCTGTTGGAATAGTAGGTACAAGAAGAAGGGCGCGCCAATAATCGCAGTGACAATCCCTACTGGTAGCTCTGCTGGGGCAAGAGCAACACGTGAGAACATGTCTGCTGCTGTTAACAGTAGAGCGCCTAGTACCGCTGATAAAGGTAACAGGACTCGGTGATCAGGACCTGCCAGCATGCGACCTAAATGTGGGATAATCAGTCCGATAAAACCAATCATGCCAGATAGGCTTACTGTGATACCAACACCCGCTGCCGTAAGTAAAATCAGCTGTCGTTTCAGTTTTTGAACTGGAATACCTAAGTGTTGAGCTTCTGGTTCACCTAGGAGTAGGGCGTTCAGAGACATCGCTTGTCGGTAGAAAACGACGAACAATCCAACAAGCGTAATTGCAGCAAGTATGATCCCCGACCATTTAGCGCCAGCTAATGAGCCCATCGACCATAGCGAAAGGTCACGCAGCATTTGATCGTCAGCGATGAAGTTTAAGAAGCCTATCCCTGCTCCTGAAAGTGCGCTGATCGCGACACCTGCCAGTAGCATGATAGTTACTGAAGTTCCGAATTTGCTAGTACCAAGTTTGTAAACCAACAATGTGGTTAGAGCGCCGCCCAAGAAAGCAAAGACAGGTACTGCGGCAAAGTTCATGAATGCCGGGTATTGAAGCGAAAACTCAGAGAACAGAACGATAGCTAGCGCAGCCCCTAAGGCCGCACCGGCAGACACGCCAATGATGCCAGGCTCAGCGAGTGGGTTACGGAATAGCCCCTGCATAACAGCACCGCATAGTGCGAGAATGGCACCAATTAGTATGCATAGTATGGTTCTAGGTAGTCGAATTTCTTGAATGATTAAATTGATGTGAGGCGCTAAGTCATTGTTTGGAATAACTAAGCTCGTTGCGCTGTCCATTAAGCTAATATTCATTGGCCCAACAGTGATTGAGTACAGCGCGACAAAGGCTAGGGTTGCACCTAGGCCTAACATCGTTGTTTTTAGGGGGACGGATCGTAGCAACATAAAGGGCCTCAATGTCTATTGCTATCCAGAAGGCTCATCACCAACATGGTTCTAAGGATTGGTGATGGAGCCAGACTACAGCAATAGTTGGAATAGGTAGTCGAGTTATAGCGGGTAGATAAGTGCGTTTAGTCGTTTCGCTTCTGAAAGGCTTTCCAGACCAAGTCCGCCTACTAAAGCGCTGCCATTTACAGTGATGATTTGCTTGTTCATACCTGCAGGGGTTGCCTCTAACATAGGTAACGACTTAAGAATCGCATCAGCGCCGCCCATTTTTTGGTAACTACGACCACTCACTAAAATGACATCAGGTTGCATCTCGACAAGCGATTCCATTGATAATGGTTTGTAAGATGTAAGGCTTTGAGCTGCTGGGTTGATACCGCCAGCCAATTCAATGATCGCATTTGGTGATGTTTCACCACCCGCTACGTTGGCAGGGCGACCTTCGTGCAGCAATAGGAACAATACTTTCTTGGCTTGGTTACTTGGTACTTGATTCGCTTTAAGTGCCGCAATCTTTTGATTCACTTCGGCTTTGACTTGCTGTGAGTGAGCTTCGGTGTGGGTGATCTTTGCGATTTGGTCGATACGTTTTAGTAGCCCTTCTACATTAGCTTCAGTGTTCACGATTTCGACATCGACGCCCGCAGATTTTAGTTGAGAGATCGCGTTGTCCGGTCCCATCTCATCAGAGCCAATCAGTATGGTTGGCTCTAGAGCAAGCAAACCTTCAGCAGATAGGTTTCTGTGGTAGCCGATCTTTGGCAGTTTTTCAGATTGAGGGAAACGACTGGTCACATCAATGCCAACCAATTGTTCTTCTGCGCCAAGCGCTAAAACCAATTCTGTAACGGCGCTGCCAGCACTGATGATTCGCGGTTGTTCAATGTCGTTAGCCATCGCGGTTGGTGCGCTAAGAGCCAAGCTCATTACTGCCAATGAAAAGAGAGAAGTCTGGGTCTTTAATTTATTGAGCACGTTTAAGTTGTTCATAATAATGTCTTTATACTGTCTTTTGTATCGCGAAGGTTCTCAGTTAGCAGTCCGTTCGCATTATGAGTTTCTAATCAATAGGGAGTCTCGGTTCCGGCTGTTTGGTCTTAGTAACTAAGGACTAAGCCCTCTGAATATTGTGTTGTTCTAACTATCGTGTTTGTTTCTAGTTATCGAGTAGCTCTAGCTATCGTCAGTGAGTAATTGAGTCGCAGGAATTCCGTTTTCTTGAAGGAACGACAGCAGCTTCACTAAGTTCTCAACGTTGGCAGCTTTATCGGCCCCAATAATGATTGGCTTTTTATCCGTTGAGCCTGTCTCTTCGAGCAACGCTTTCTTGAAATCTTCCCAATCAATGTACTCTTTTCTGTTAATAGCCCAGTGAGGTTCATGGTCTAAGATATTGACGCTAATCGAATCTTTATGTACCTCTGAAACGTTTTTGACGTCCGAACTTGGTAGGTCAATCTCAAGCGACTCAAGCTTTACTGAAGCTGTAAGCAGTAGAAAAACCATTACGATAAAAATGATGTCGAGCAGTGGCGTTAAGTCGGGCGTTAGGCTTTGCGTATGGGATGAGTTTGGCGTTTTAATCATGCTTGGCTCACATTACCCACAGAGGCTTGGCTTGCAGAGGAATGATTTACATCACCAGGCTGGTTCGTTTGAATCGACATGCCTTCTAGCCACACATTTACGTAATTCAGAGTATGTTCAAGTTGCGCTAGTACTCGATCCGCCCACAGCCCGAGCAGTTGCGCACCTGAGATAGCGGGTAGAGCAATCATCAAGCCAGCAGCGGTCGTTCTCATTGCTAAACCAAGCCCATCTGCCAAATCATTGGGTGTGATGCTGCCTGTTGTCGCTGCAACACCTTTAAACATCTCGATAAGGCCTAGTACCGTGCCGAGTAGGCCGATAAGTGGGCTAATAACACCGATCAACCCCAACAATCTTAATCCTGCGTGTAGTTGGTGGCGTTTTTCTTGAAGCCAAATACCAGCGGCATCTTCACGTAACCCTTTTGCAAATGAGTGGTGAGCGAGCAGCATAGATACACCTTTGTATAGCAAAGGTCTTTTGCCTGAAATTGAATGAGCAAGTGCTTCGATTTCTTGGCTATTAGTTGGTGAAATTTGGTTTAGCTGGCGGCGAATCGCACGTTTGCCAACACCAATGCTGAGCATGACTTGGAAGATTCGCTCAGCGATGATCATTGCCGTTAGTGCTGAACAGATGAGAAGCGGCCAAGTCATTAAGCCAAGTTGATCTTGTAAGTAACTGATTTGTTGCATGATTAATCCAACTTAAAACGAACAGGTATTTGTACACGGTGAGCGATTGCTCGACCGTTGACAGTGTGAGGTGAGAACTTCCATTGTTTAATGGCTTCCAATGCGGCGTTGTCTAGCATCAGTGCGCCTGATGAATTTACTAATGCTTGTTTAACTTGTTTACCTTCAGCGTCTAGCCAGATCTCGTAAGTTGCTACACCCTCGATACCGCGACGCCGTGCTTGGCGAGGGTAGTTCGGTGGTGTAGGGCGAGAAGAAAAGGATGGCTTCGTGATTAATACGGGCTCTTTGTTTGATAGGCCTTGGTTTACTTCCTGAGGCTGGTTGGCAGACTCGCCCATATTGTTATCGACTTTCTTGTCGGCTAACTTTTCTAGTTGTGGCATAGGTTTTGACTTTGCTTTTGGCTCAGAGGGGCCTTTCTTAGCGACCTTCTTTTCAGCAACTGACTTTTTTTGAACCGGCTTCTTTTCAACAATCTTCTTTTCGACTTTTTTTGGCTGTGGCTTATTGGTGATCGCCTTTTTCTTCGGTGTTGGTTTAGCCTGTTTTGGCTCAACAGCTTTTGGCTCGACTGGTTTAGGTTCTGCCTTTGAAACAGGTTCTTTGATTGGTTCTGGTTCGACGGACTCAGTGACCGTTTTTTGTTGAGCTTGAGAAGGTGTGCTCTTCGGAGTGAAGTTGATCGATACGGTGTTCGATTGGCTCCCTGCAGGCATCGCAAATACTTTGGATTCTTGAGCGACAAACAATAGCGCCGCATGAATCACTAACGATGCACCGCCTGCAACAACATACCTAGGAACGTTCACTTTCAATCCTTTACCAAATCTAAATTCTGTACCGGATTATTGCTTAGAATCTAAATAAGATCAATTATCAATTGCATTATCATTTGCGGCTATTTATGATTCTCTCAGTTTTTTGCGAATAGTCTTCCAGGCTTTGCTATGTAAGTGTTTAGATAGGTTATATGAGTCTTGATATTTATAAGCTTGACGAATTGATCTTTGGCGTTTCTAGCCCTGAACTGCTTCGTTTTGCGTTTGCCAAAAAGCACTCTGCACACGCCGGAGGAAGCTTAATTCCGGTTGATCCGAGCAAGAAGTTGGATCTCTTTGATGAACTGATGCTGAGTGAAGGGAAAAAACAGGATAAACGTTGCTTGTATATCCATATTCCTTTTTGTCGTGTGCGTTGTACTTTCTGTAATTTTTTCCAAAATGCGGCAAGTCGCAAATTGGTAGACGAGTATCTCGATGAATTGATGGTCGAGCTCAAGCAAAAAGCCAAAACACCATGGGCACAGTCTGGGTTGTTTCATGCCGTTTATATCGGTGGGGGAACTCCAACCGATTTGTCGCTTAAACAAGTCGAGCTACTAGGCAAGGCTGTTCGCCAATACTTCCCACTCGCCAATGATGTTGAAATTACTCTAGAAGGGCGCATCAACCGATTCGGTGATGACATGTTCGATAGTGCACTTGAAGGCGGCTTCAACCGTTTCTCATTTGGTATTCAGAGTTTCAACACCAAAGTACGACGCAGCGCGAAACGTTTAGATGACCGTGAAGTGGTTCTTGAACGTATCAGCTTTTTGAGTCGCACTGAGCAAGCACCGGTCGTTCTCGATTTACTATATGGAGTGTCGTATCAATCGATGGATGTGTTCCAACAAGATCTAGAAGACTACATGGCGACGGGGACACACGGTATTGACCTTTATCAACTGATTGTTGGAGGCAGTGCTCCTATGCTTAATCTGGTTGAGAAAGGGAGGATCCCACCGCCGGCTAATACGCCAGATAAGGCAAACATGTATTTAGCAGGCGTTCAGTTTATGGCTAAGCACAAAGTTAAGTAGCTGAGCGTCAATCACTGGACTCGCGACAACCGTGAACGCAGCATTTACAACAGTTTAACGAAAACCTATGCCGAGGTTTTGCCTATTGATTGATGTGCCGGTGGCAATATCGGTGGGCATGGTGTGATGCAACATCGAACTTTAGACAGCTACATGGAGTCTATTAAGCAAGGTCAATTACCAATTGCCATGATGACTAAACAGAGTGCCTTGGAACCGATGTTTTTCACATTAAAGGCCGGCTCTGACTCTGGTGTGGTTAGAAGAAGCACACTTCTAAGTTTTATGGGACAAGATACCTTTGATTACTTGAAACTTCTATTCGAACATTGGGAACAGAATGGTTTGGTTGAGCTTTCAGAAGATTATCTGAGTCTTACTATCGCTGGCAGCTTTTGGGCAGTAAGCCTAGCTCAGAGTGTTATTCAAGTGCTTAACGGCGAGTATCAGGCTACAAACACAGCTCCGAATGCAGCCGCAGCGGGTGTTCATCCACACGCGAGTTTGAAGCACGCTTAATATAGAATTTTCATTTTTTAACATACGTAATTACTTTTTTATAGGGAATATATCCAATGACAGATACAACATTAGAAGTAACAGAAACTCTAGAGCAACGTGTCGCACACATCCTAGAAGAAGAACCAAAACTGCTGCCAACCGCTATTGCAGAGAAGCTTGGCGTTTCAGAGGTTGAAGTCGTCGCTGCTTTTCCAAATGACATGGCAGTGATGCTAGATGGCAGCCGTGCTCAAGAAATTTTGGAAGGCTTAGTGGGTTGGGGACCAGTTACCACGATCGTGCACTCATTTGGCTCTATCTTTGAAGTAAAGGCGTCGTTCCCTAAAGGTAAAGTAGCGCGTGGTTACTACAATTTGATGGGTAAAGATGGCGAGCTTCACGGTCACCTTAAGTTAGACAATATCAAACACATCGGTTTGGTGAGCAAAGCGTTCATGGGGCGTGAAAGCCATTACTTTGGTTTCTTCAGTGAAACAGGTGAGAACATTTTCAAGATTTACCTAGGCCGAAATGAAAAGCGTGAGCTTATCGCCGACCAAGTAGAACGCTTCAAAGCACTAAAAGAACAAGATTAAGAAAAGCCAGCAGCAGTTAATAAAACATTCATGCTCGAGGACCATATAGATTAATGGTCGTTGTGAAACGCCACTAGGGTCGCTCAGCCTCGAGCAAACATAATAAATCAGAGAAAGCGAAGTAAGGAATTACCCATGGAACAACAAGTAAAACAAGAACGTCTACAAGGTCGCCTAGGTCCAGAAATTAAAGAGTTTCGCCAAGAGCGCCGTACCCTTCAACTGGCAACGGTTGATGAAGAGGGCCGCCCGAACGTGAGCTACGCGCCTTTCGTTCAAAACCAAGAAGGTTACTTTGTTCTAATTTCTGATATTGCTCGTCACGCTCGTAATTTGAAAGCGAACCCTCAAGTTTCTTTGATGATGATTGAAGATGAAGAGAGCTCAAAGCAGCTGTACGCGCGTAAGCGTTTAACGTTTGATGCGCAAGCAAGTGTTGTTGAGCGTGAAACTGAGCTTTGGACTCAAGTGATTGGCCAGATGCAAGAGCGCTTTGGCGAGATCATTGATGGCTTGAGCCAACTTCAAGATTTCTCTTTATTCAACTTGAAAGCAGAGAACGGCCTGTTCGTTAAAGGTTTTGGTCAAGCATACCAAGTATCTGGTGATGACCTAGTTGACTTTGTTCACCTGCAAGAAGGTCACAAAAAAGTATCGAACGAGTAATCCCATTTAAAGGATTACTAAGAGGCCTTCCATTTCGGAGGGCTTTTTTCGTTTGATTGCCTCTGTTATTTCATCTGTAAACCAAGAAATTGAGTGCCATTGAGATGATAAAAGCAGACTCAACTAAAGGTTTTGCTATATTGGCGTCTGATTAATAGTGATGTGTAAGGGTCGCTACGTGAAACCAGTGAGTCGAGATTGGGACGAGTTCTGTTATCCATTTATTTATGAAGACAGTCCTATCTGTGATTTTGAGATTCTATCGGATGAACTCTGTTGTCAAATTAGATTGGTGATGTCTCTAGAGTTAGAACCACAATTTCGTGAGTAAGAGCTATTCTATGCCAAAAAGCTCTATGCCGAAAAAGAAAGACGAACGTTTATTCCTTTTCTGATTAATCGATGAAAGCCTTAGAAGCTAAACTATCAAGCATGATGCTTTAGCTCCTAAGATAGAGTTTAAGCGTTCGTGGAGGCGTCGTCTAATGCTTTTGCGCCACGCAGCATGGCTTCGATTAATTCACCTGCATTGAATTTCTCAAGCGCTTCGTGGGCACCAACTTGATTAGCACGATCCACACAGATCTCGCTTGATAGTGAAGTGTGCAAAATACAGTAAGCATGGCTCAGTGCGCTGTCATTTTGTACTTCAAACGCAAGCTCATAGCCATCGAGTCCTGGCATCTCAATATCACTCACCAACAGGTCGACCGCATTACCAACGCTAGCTTGGCGTCTCATCAGGTCGATCGCATCTAATCCGTTGTTACAAATACTGTAAGGAATGTTGATACTGTCCAGAGCATCAGACAGCTGCTTACGCGCAATCAAAGAGTCATCCACTAATAAGATATTCAGTGCTTTTAGACGCTCTCGTTCAACGTCCGTCAGCATAGGGATTTGTGAGTTCTCGTAATCAGGGTAGATTTTGGAAAGCAGTAACTCTACGTCGAGCATTTGTACGATACGATCTTCAAAGCGCGTAATGCCTGTCACAAACACATTTCGTCCTACGCTTGCTGGTGGCGATTCAATGCTCTTCCAATCACATTCGATGATTTTATCTATTGAGCGAACCAAAAATGCGACTACGGTTCTCAAGCAATCCGTCACGATGAGTACACAATCTTGGTACTCAGCTGGAGTGATCGGACGAAAGCCTATCGCGGCAGACATATCAATGACAGGAACCGTGAGCTCGCGGATGGTCACTGTACCAATCACATGGTGATGGGAATAGGGGATTTGGGTCATTGGCTGAAAAGGAACAATTTCCCTGACCTTAAGCGTGCCAATAGCAAAACTTTGAGTGAGGGACAGTTTGAACATCAACATTCCCTGTGACTGACTCGCTTTACTTATCGGTTTGGCCATAAGTGGCTCCTGTTTACTATACGCTTAATTTGTAAAGAATAATTTAAAGGTAAATAACAGTCGCGGCAAGTAACTATACGGTTTTTAGGGGATTTAAGGTGGTTGTTTTCGGTTATTGAGTGAAGAATGGTAGCGCTTGGGTTAAAATCACGCTAAATACTCGCTGTCGAGGAAATAAGTCGGCAAGCAGACTGCAATAAATTGAGAGTTATCATGGCAAGAACAGCAGCAGCGCTTCATATTTTGGTGAAGCACAAAGAACAAGCAGAAGACATCATTAAGCAGCTTAAAAAAGGCGCTAAGTTTCAGACGCTAGCGAAGAAGTACTCAACCTGCCCATCTGGTAAAAAGGGCGGCGATTTAGGTGAGTTTCGTCAGGGGCAGATGGTGCCTCAGTTTGATAAGGTTTGTTTCTCTGGCGAGACGCTGGTCCCACATCTTGTTAAAACGAAATTTGGTTGGCACGTGGTTAAGGTTCTTTATAGAACCTAGTGTAAGATAATTATTAGATGGAATAAAAGGAGCGTATATACGCTCCTTTTTTGTGACTTTTTGATGAATTTAATTGGATTATGGCTGAGTGTTCATCCCGGGTACTATGCGATAATTAATGCTACGCCCTTCATCATCCACCGTTAGTAATTGGTAAGAGGAGGAGGGGTTTTAATGAGTAACTCATATAATAAATGCCATTCTTGAGGACATTTAAACAGCTTTGCCTTTAGCCTATCTAGAAAGCTGTAAACGAGTTTGGTAGGAGAACGACATGGAGAGTTCAGCTATGTTAAGCAATCCAGCGACAGATGTTATCTTGCACGCTTTTGACTGGTGCTATGCTGACGTAATGAAGAACGCCCCACTGATTCAGGAGTTGGGATATAAATCGGTTTTAGTTTCACCTGCGATGAAATCACTACGCGCGTCCAAAGATAGCGATCGAGCGTCTCGAACTCAGTGGTGGCAACGTTATCAACCACAAGACTATCGTATGATTGATAACCAGCTCGGTGATACGATCGATTTTATTGCGATGGTGAAGACACTAAAGCAGCACGGTCTTCGTACTTATGTCGATGTGGTATTCAACCACATGGCGAATGAATCTAGTATCCGCAGCGATTTAACGTATCCAAACGCACAGGATCTGACGTCTTATCAAAATGATCCTGAATACTATGAATCAATTCGTTTGTTTGGTGATCTGTCTAAGCCACTTTTTGATGAAAATGACTTTGTAGAAGCGTTCGGCATCAAGAACTGGAAAGATACGTGGGAAGTTCAAAACGGGCGGATCACAGGAGGAGCCTGTGATCCGGGCCTGCCAACTCTGCTCGACAACGACAATGTGGTCGCGCAGCAGCGAGCGTATTTAAAAGCTCTAAAAGCGATGGGTGTGAAAGGTTTTCGTATCGATGCTGCAAAACACATGACACTGTCACACCTAAGAAAAGTGTGGACGGATGATATCTGTGAAGCAATGCATATCTTTGGTGAAATCATCACTGATGGTGGTGCGACGGAGGAAGAGTACCAACTATTTCTCGAGCCCTACCTAAAGCACACTCGTTTAGGTGCTTACGACTTTCCACTGTTTAATACTATCTATAAAGCGTTTGAAGAGCAGGGCAGTTTTAAGTCTTTGATCAACCCTTACTGCTTTGGCCAAGCTCTATCGAACATGAGAGCCATTACCTTTGCTGTGACCCATGACATCCCAAACAATGATGTGTTCTTGGAACATATCATGGATGAAGTTGATGAGCGTCTTGCTCACGCTTTCATTCTTGGTCGTGATGGTGGTGTGCCACTTATATACAGTGAGCTGAGCACCAGTGGTATTCTGGATAAAAAAGGCCAGCCTCGTTGGCTCAATGATTGGCAAGCGCCATACATGAAAAGCATGATTCAATTCCACAATCATGTTCATGGTGAAGCGATGCGTGTGGTTGAAGCCAATGATGACTTAATGGTGTTTGTTCGTGGAGATAAAGGCATTGTAGTGATCAATAAGTCTAAGCGAAGCAAAACGGCATCGCTCTCTTGGACTGGACCAGTAACGGACTTGCTGTCAGGCAAAGTGATTGATTGCATTGATAGCAAAGTAACGCTCAAGGTTGAATCCAACCAATGCATGATGCTGACAACCAATGGCCCCGAAACTGCGAACCGTTAATCGGCCCATTTAAGAAAAGACTAAAAGAAAGGCCCGCTTACTGGCGTGAGTAAGCGGGCCTTTTCGAATTGAAGCTAAGAATCTAGCTGCTAAGAGAAAAAGATGACTAAACCGTGAACTTGTTCAGTAGTTCGTCTTGTTGGCGAACGTTGTCGGTTTGCACCTGCATCGCCGCATTTGCTTCTTGAGCAGCAGTAGACACTTGTGTTGAAAGGTCTTTGATCTTAACAGTGTTGTTGTTGATCTCTTCCGCCACTAAGCTCTGTTCTTCTGCCGCTGATGCAATCTGAATGTTCATATCAGAAATGCGTTGAATGGCATCACGGATGCGGTCTAGTGAAGAGTTGGCTTGCTGAGCTCGTTCAACGGCGTCAGTCGCTGTGTCTTTACTTTGGTTCATCGCGTTCGATACTGAATTTGCACCGGCTTGAAGCTGTTCAATCATGTTACGGATTTCAGTTGTCGATTCTTGAGTACGCTGTGCCAGAGTACGAACTTCATCTGCTACGACAGCAAAACCACGACCAGATTCACCTGCACGCGCTGCCTCGATCGCTGCGTTTAGTGCCAATAGGTTGGTTTGGTCCGCGATATCGTTAATTACCTTAAGAATCGTTTCGATGTTCGCTGTTGCTGATTCTAGGACTTGTACTTCAGCAACGGCTTGGTCGATACGCTCTGATAGGTGATCAATCGCTTGTGTGGTTTCACTTACGACCGATGTGCCATCTAATGTAGCCTCGTCCGCTTCACGAGCCGCAGCTGCTGCACCTTGAGCATTATTTGCTACTTCGGTTGCCGTTACTGCCATCTCGTTCATTGCGGTCGCAAGCTGCTCCAACTCTTGCAGTTGCGTGTTCATAGCGCTTGCTGATTCGCCCGCACCTCTTACTGTGATTTCAGTGCCACGCTTAATCTCCACCCCAATCGCCTTTGATTGGATGATTTGATTTTGTAGGTTTTCAGTAAAGGTATTGAAGCCTTTTGCTAAGTCAGAGAACTCTTCGTCTGTGTTGGTATCTAGACGCTTAGTCAGGTCACCTTGACCACTCGCTACGTCTTGAATCGCTTCGTTGAGAGCATCCAGTGGACGCATTAGCACACGAATCAGAACCGTTAGTGCAACGATACTCAGAACCACAGCGATCAAAGAATAGATCATTGAGCTGTGTTTCAAGTCTTCGACCGTTTGGTAAGCGATCTCTTCATCAAGGATGGCACCAATGTACCAATCTTCACTTGGAATATGTGTGAAGTTAACTAGGAACATCTTACCATCGACTTCGATCTCTTGAGAGCCCTCACGAATGATTGCTTGTGGCATGTAGCTTGAAAGCACTTCACCGTTGTTTTTCGCGTTCGGGTGAGCGATCGTTGTACCATCAGCAGTCACAAGGAATAGGTAGCCTGCATCAAATAGGTTTACTTGGTTGATCAATGTCGCCAGGTTAGTTAGTTCCATATCGTAGAACATACCTGCTGTGAAGCGGCCGTTGTCTTTAACTGGAGTACCAACTGAGATGATCACCTTCTTGCTTGATGCGTCCACATAAGGAGCGGTGACTATTAAACTGTTTTTGGATTTAGCATCAATATACCAAGGGCGAATTCGAGGGTCGTAATCTGGACCCGCTTCCCAAGCGTCATCATTCTCAATAACGAAACCGTTAGTTTCATAACCAAAACCAACGGCTAGGAAGCTGTTTTTAAGCTTTGGCTTTTCGAGAATGGATTTAACGTAGGTGCGATCATGAGGTTTAATTTCGATGACTTCAGTCGTCGATTGCGCCAATGCTTTTTTAGCGTTCATTTCTGATACTACGGTGTTCTTAACACCAGATACCATCTCTTCTAGGCTCGCATTTACGTTGTTCTGTACAGCACTTCTCACAGTGTAAAGTTGTTGTATTGAAAGCAATGATACTGTCACTAGCAGCAAGGCTGATGATGCAGCAACCACCTTATGGCTAAATTTCATTGAATTTTCCCCTTCTCACAGGCTTTGCGAAGACTAAAGTTAATTGTATTTTTGTACTTATATATATCGACAGGATGGGAATTTACTTGAATGTAAATTCACAAAATAGACTACAAAAATACAACAACCTAAACAATACAAAATTCACTAAATCACATGTTTGTTAATTTTATTAATTGCTTCAATGAGTTGAGGAGTTAGAAGTTTCGGACTTTAAGGTGAAGTTAAAAATGTATCAATCTCACTATTATGCACTTTGTTTTCTATGTGAAAAAAGGGGTGGATAAAAGATATAAAATTAACTGATATATCTATTAACTAAGAATCTGAATATAAGGTGAACTTGTGTCTATATTTTGTACAAATAAAAAGTCCCACAAAGTGAAGTGGGACTTTTTAATTTAAACGGCTTACTTAATTACATATGCAATATCTAAATTAGAATATTAGATGAGCAACGCCAGCAATAACAGGAAGTGTAATTAATGTACGCAGAATAAAGATAATAAATAGTTCTGCGATATTTACAGGGATCTTACTGCCTAGAAGTAAAGCACCTACTTCAGACATGTAAATCAACTGAGTTACCGACATTGCTGAAATCACAAAGCGAGTCATTTCGTTATCAATAGACGCTGCAAGAATTGCTGGGATGAACATGTCTGCAAAACCAACCACGATGGTTTCTGATGCCGCAATCGCTTCAGGAACGCCTAATAGCTCGAGGAACGGAATGAAAGGTTGACCTAGGAATGAGAACACAGAAGTGTACTCTGCAATGACCAACGCCATCGTACCAAGACCCATAACTACAGGTAGCACACCAAATACCATGTCTACTGCGTTACGAACGCCTTCGCCAAATACAGACTTAACTGATTTAACCTGTGATGCTTTTTTTACTGCTAGCTCAAGGCCCCAAGAAAACGTTGAGTGACCTGCAGGGATTGCATCTGCATCTTTCTCTGGCTTGCTGCCATCAATGAAAGTGTCTTTTTTCATGCTCAAAGGTGGCAGGCGAGGAATGATTACCGCTGCAACAATACCCGCTAGACAGATTGCTGCGTAGAAAGGTAAGAACAGGTGCTCTAGCTCTACTTGCGCAATAACCACAAGGCTGAACGTGATAGATACTGCTGAGAAAGTGGTACCCACAACTGCAGCTTCACGCTGAGTGTAGAATTTCTTCTCGTACTGTTTGCTTGTCAGTAGGATACCAACGCTGCCATCACCCAACCAAGAAGCCATACAGTCGATAGCACTTCGACCAGGTAGGTTGAAGATAGGGCGCATAACTTTACTTAATAGCGTGCCAAACAGCTCTAACAAACCAAAGTTAAGTAGAAGAGGGAGTAAAAGACCAGCAAAAATGAACACTGAGAACAGTGTCGGGAGCAGACCTTCTAGTACTAAGCCGCCGGTGTTCTCTTCCCAGATAAACTCAGGGCCAACTTGGAAGAACGCCATGAATGCAGCTGCACCACCGATTAGACGAACCGCCAACCATAGTGGAGAAGGGTTGAAAAGGCCTTTTAAAAATGAATTCGATGTAATGAATGAAGGCTTGAAAATGGTGCTTAAAACTGAAGCTACAGACATGAAAGCGACGATCGCAGTGATGATAGAGACTAGGTATTCACCGAAAATCGCTTGAATTGACTTGGCTAGGATAGCAACAGGGATGGTGAGATCGCCTTGATAGCTAATTGGAGCCATGAAAAGGAATAAACCAATCAATGATGGGATTAGGAAAACCCAGAAGCTGCCTTTAGATTTCTCTGGTTGAGCAGTATTCGTGTTGTTAGACATGGTATTGTTCTCGAATTTCTACACGTAAAAAAGCCATTTCCTTGGCATTTTTATTCACTAAACGTCCGTGTTTTCTTAGTAGATGCAAGATTACCCAGTATTAATATTGCTTGCAATACTATTCATCAAATATCGCTAAATATTCATGTGGGTTATTCTGCTATGCATTAAGAGTTTAGAATAAAGTGTTGCAGATGTTACGTAATTTGAGGATATATTGCCAGTTCTTTATGAGCTTGCTCAGGTGTCTGTTCTATGCGTCAAATAGAGCCGGTAGCTAAACGCAATAATAAAGGCGAAAGAGGCAGGGAAAGCGAGCGCCAAAATTTCAAAACGTTGGAACAAGCATGCGCCCGTTAAGCCACTAAATAGAAAGCCTACGACAATGAACATGAGCAACTTTGCTTTTCGGCGATCAAAGGGGGTACCTTTTAGGCGTGCACCAGTCATGATCCCTAGATCCGTGATAATACCACTCATGTGAGTAGTACGGATAATGGCACCGCTGTATGTGGTGATCATTGCGTACTGCAAGCCACAAGCTGCGGAAGCAAAATATTGGCCGAAGGTGTAACCCTGTAGGAGTGCCCAAAGTACCAGGAACAGCACCCCACCTTCTATACAAAGAGCAACCCCGTAACGGCGCCCTAGCTTCAGTGCTTGGTTTTCGACGAAAAAACTACTAAAAGCCGCGCCCAGCATAAAACTCATGATAACGAGTAATAGATGCAAAGAAGCTGAGGTGGGCGTAAGTAAGCTACTCCCTAGTAGAGAGACTGTGCCTGAAATATGTAAGATCGCCTGGTGTTGGAAACCAAGTAGACCGATAGCATTTACGCTGCCAGCAAGGCCAACTAACAAGAGAGCGCCGTACTCACCCAGCGAGTCAGCTTAGAAATCATGGGGTTCACTCTGGGTTAAAACGAGAAGCAGATTATAACGCTGCCCGAAGGGTTCGAGCTGGGCGCCCCCGCAAAAAGCGTTTTACTCTTAGTTGAGTGAGATTTGCTTAGAATGACTAGGCAAATCTCATTCGCCGCGATTAAAACGCTTTTGCATCAAACAAAATTTAACCGCGAAAGGTCAACACGCCCTAATTATAGTGACTCATTTGATGGTCAAATTTGACCCAACCATGTTTGCGCTCTTCGTAGACGGAAAAGCTCGGTAGCGGGAAATCTTGTTCTTTAAATAATCCAAGCGGGACGATGTAAAAGTCCGAGGCGGCAACGGATTGTAGCAACATGGTGGTGCCACATTTGGGGCAGAATTGATAAGTCACTTCATTGCCAGTATCGCTAATGCGCGAAAATGAGGTTACCTCTCCACTCAGAGAAATTTGTTCCGTTAGGAATCGAGCTTGTACACCAAAAACACTGCCGGTTCGTTTTTGGCACTCATAGCAGTGGCAGACAGAGGTTCGCTGAGGTTCCCCTCTACACACGAGATTGACTGCACCGCAGCGACATTCGCAACTTCTGATATTTTTATCTTTACTATGATTGATATCCATCCGTGCTCCAGTTCTGATTATCCCTGTATTGATAATTATACTAAAGCCCTTTATGGTCTGCACAACAGGATGAAAACAAAAGAATAAAATGGCTCATGAAAAATAAAATCTTACCGATTCCGCTGATTTTACTCATTCCCATTGTGATGTTGGTGGTTGTCATCGTAGCGGGGGTTTACCGCTTCAGTCTGAGTGATGAAGAAATCTTGGCGAAGTTCCCTTCTTCTCAGGTCAGTTACGACTCGGTGGTGGAAACTGTGTTTGACTTGAAGACAACCAACCCATGGACAATCAAAGTACCTGAAACGAATGCTTATGCTTTTATTAGTGAAGTAGATGAGCCGCTATTGCTAGCCTCTGGACGTTACGACTCGGGCGTGGAGCGCGGAGTGGTAACCGTTGATACTCAAAAACTGTTCGTTTCCAAATTGGGAGAAACTCACTTTTATGTCGCGCCAATGTCGGTGTCTAACCAAGGTAGCGGTGTCTTTTATTATCTAGGTTTGTTTAAGCATGACCAACAGCGCAGTCGTGTGGTGCTGGTGGATCAACTCTTCCTCGGCGATCGTGTTCAGATCCAAACCCTAGAGGTCGCTAAACAGGAGGGCACTCAAACAAAAGGTAAACAAAGCGGGGAAGGTTTTATCGGCTTTACTCAGTATTCTGTGGAACAATCATTTGGAGAAGCGCCTTCTGAAAAGGTGTTAATGAGCTTTTCTTTTGATACGCAATCAATTGGTAAGAAATAACGTTTTTGTTAGTGTAAGGATCTGTTGTTTATGTGAGCTAATTTACATACTATCTTATGTAGATGAATGAAATTTAGACACTCATAGCCTTGTGTCTGCTTACTTTACAAATGGAGCTTGCTAATGATTAATAAACGTTTTTTTAAAACGAAAGATGAAGTTGAAGTGACTTTTGAGCTAGAAGCTCAGGAAGCGAATTCTGTGTCTATCGTTGCAGATTTCCTTGATTGGAAAGCGACGCCAATGAAAAAGTTGGCGAAAGGGAAAGTATTTAAGTTTAAAACTCGCTTGCCTAAAGGTGGCGAGTTTCAATTCCGTTACCTTGTTGACGATCAGCAATGGGTAAACGATGCTAATGCCGACCGCTACATCCCTAATGAGTTTGGTGAGGATAACTGCTTGGTATCAACGGTAATCGCTTAATCGCAGCCCCCCAGAAACTAAGCACTTTTTACCAAACGAGAGTTGGTTGAGTTACTCGAAGTCTATTCCGTGGCTTGATGAAATTACTCACTAATTCGCCTCGGTTGTTAATTAATCGAAACAGAATAACGTAAATCAATATAAGGCAGGGACTAGCCGTTTCTGCTTTTTTATTTTCAAATTTAGCGGTTAATTTTATTTAATGGGATGACTTGTTCCTGTCTCGACAACTCAATGACTTAGGTATATCCAGTAAGGTTCGCGTCATATTATGACAATGCGTTGATGATTTATGCGTTTGAAAAGCATATCCTATGCCTTTATGTCGCAGAAAGACCTGTTTACCGTGTATTCAAAAATATTTTCCTCTCCGTTTGCTGAGCTTTCACCTGTAAAAAAAGTAGCGATTTTAGGACTGCCACTTGTTGCCGCAATCGGCCTTGCTCTGCAATCGTCTCAATCGAATCTGACGAAAACGATCGATTTGAACCTACCTGATTCAACCGTGATTGAGTCTATTTTGTCATCTTCTTCTGTCGTGGTTATTGAACCGCCAACGTTTGAATATCGAATTCAAACGGGTGACAACCTAAGTAGCATCTTCACTCAACTTGGTTTCTCTTACAAATCGATGATGAATGTGATGGAAACCGACTTAAACTTCCTTGCACTTGATACGCTCCGCCCCGGTAATACGCTCCGTTTTTGGCGTGATGAGGCGACAGGTGATCTATCCAAAATGGAACTTCAATTCAGTGTTGCTGACAAAGTGGTTTACCGACTGCTTGAAGACGGCTCTTATGAATTTGAAGACATCTCCATTCCAGGTGAGTGGAGACATAAACCTTTAGTGGGTGACATTCAAGGCAGTTTCTCTGTATCAGCAAATAAACTGGGTCTAAATGGCCTTGAGATTGACCACATTGTTACCTTGTTAAAAGACAAATTGAACTTTAGCCGCGACCTACGTGCTGGCGATAAGTTTGAAGTGCTGCAGAAAGCACAGTTTGTCGATGGTGTTGCCACTGGTAAACGCGAAATTGAAGCGATTAAGATCATTAACAAGAATCGCGTTGTCTCTGCGTATCTGCATACTGATGGACAGTACTACGATGCAAATGGTGATAGCTTGCAGCGTGCTTTCCAGCGTTATCCGGTAAGCCGCGGTTGGCGTCAAAGCTCTCAGTTCAACCCTAAGCGTTTGCACCCAGTGACAGGTCGAGTTTCACCGCACAACGGTACTGACTTCGCAACGCCGATTGGTACGCCAGTTCAGGCAACGGGCGATGGCAAAGTGATCATGACGCGTAAACACCCTTATGCAGGTAACTACGTAGTGATTCAACACGGTAGTACGTATAAAACACGCTACCTGCACTTGAGCAAGATTCTGGTTCGTAAAGGGCAAATGGTTTCTCGTGGTCAACGTATTGGATTATCAGGGAAAACGGGTCGAGTTACTGGGGCACACCTTCATTACGAACTGATTGAACGTGGTCATCCTGTCGATGCGATGAAAGCGAATATTCCAATGGCAGACTCTGTTCCGAAAAAGGAAAAATCAGCGTTTATCGCAGCGAGAGACGAAGCGGATGTCTTGCTACAGAAAGAATTAGAAGTACAATCGAAAAAGAGTTAATGATTGACGTTTAGTCGTCATTAATAAGATCGTTAAGACCACACAAATGAAATAGCCGCGATATTAAGCCTAATTTTGAACTATTTGGCTAGGAATCGCGGTTTTTTTGTTCTCAAGGCAACGGGCTTTTCGACGTTAGTCATGCTCAAGCGAGAGGCTCAGAGTGTGTCACGTAGCTGACAATGGCTTCTGGTCTCATTGGTGGAGAGTAGAAATATCCTTGGATCTTGTCGCATCCCATTGCGTGTAACTTTTCTAACTGTTCCTGTTTCTCAACACCCTCAGCCACTAGTGACACATCGAGTCTATGTGCCAGTTGGACAATCAACCAAACGACGCTCTCCGAGGTGGAGTTAGTCAGCAAATTGCGAATGAACGTAGCATCAATCTTAATGCAGTCGATCGGATAGCTGTGAATGTAGCTCAGACTGGAGTAGCCAGTACCGAAATCGTCCAAAGCGATAGTAAAACCTTGCTCTCTGAGGGAGTTAAGTGCGGCTTTCGTTTCTTGGGTCGGTGATAGCAGTACGGTCTCGGTTAACTCAATAACAAACTCGTTTGCTGCAAAGTGATGTTGCTCAATGGCCCGAGTAAGGTAAGAGATATAACGCTTAGAGTCGGTAAGCTCGTGGGCAGAGCAGTTTATCCCGAGCTTGATTTTATAGCCTAGCCCTTGCTCTAACGTTTTCTTTGCACGGCACACTAACTCGATGATGCGCTCACCCAGTTCAACAATCAATCCAGACTCTTCTGCTACTTTAATAAACTCCACTGGAGAGATATCGCCATGTTGAGCGGTTTTCCAGCGTGTCAGTACCTCAAAGTATTCCCAACGTTTTTCCCCCTGGCTAACGATAGGCTGGGCAACCACGTGCATGCCATTGCCATTTGGCGTTAGGTAATTGGAAATAGGGTTTTCAAGTTCACTTCGCAGTGCGGCAATGAGCTCCGACTTTCTTTGGTAGCGAAATCTTAGATGGGTGTCATAACATTGAATGTGGGTATCGGGGCTTTGTTTGCACTCTTTTAATGCCAAGCTGGTGTTGAAGATGATCTGTTCGACATCCTTGTTGTCTCCTTCTGAGCGAGCAATACCAAAACTGACCTCAAAATCGATCTTGATGTCGATGCTGGAGTCTTGTTTGATCTTCGCTAGTATTTGCTCACAGATGGCGATTGGATCGGAGTGGTAGGTTATGAAAGCAAACTCGTTGCCTGCGGTACGAAATGTAAGGTTGTTCTCGGGTAAGGTGCGGCGTAACGTCTCAGCGACGAACTGCAGCACTTTGTCACCAATATAGTTACCGTGCTGGTCGTTGATCGCTTTAAAGCTGTTTATATCGAGTAATGCAACAGAAAAGGGCGTTACGCTTTGCTGAGTGATTGACTCTAGGGTATCTGACAAGCAGCTACGGTTGAGTAAGCCTGTTAAGCTGTCATGCGAGACTTCATAGCTAAGTTGATTCACCAGTTGCTCAGAACGGTCAGTAAGCCACATCTCTCTTAATGTATGGATAATGATGTCAGCGAACAGCTGGTGATGTTTGATCACCTCTTGCTGTTGGCTTGGGCTAAGCGGGGATGTGAAAGTTGAAAATAGTACGCCCATCACTTCTCCACTCTGAGTACGAGTTGGTATCGCGATAGAGTTTTGTGAAGTGATCTCCTGTCGAAAGGCGGATGTCGGTAGAGATTGAACAACATATTGAGCAAACGAGCAGTCCGGGTGTTTTTGATTAACGGCCTGCTGGTAGATATGCTCATGACGAGCGTTTATCTTATCGTGTAAAACATGATCAGAGTGCGCGATAACGAGAGGAACAGCCTGGTCTGGAAAGTACTTCTTCTCAATGATGCTGGTATACTGCGTATCAAAGGTTTGATGTAAGGTGAGTACAGCAGACTCAAGAAGGTCGACACCTTCCAACTTCAATAAGCGACCTATGCGCTCTGTGTTTATTATGCCGTTCTGTGTATGTTGAGTCATAGTCACCATCCATAGTTAACCAGAATCACCGCGTACAATTGTGATATGCGTCTTGTTTATTATTGTCCTCACTGCATATTTTTTCAAATTTATTTGTGACTAGTTTCACAAAATCTGAGTGCTACGTTCTTTGTCTAGCCTATCTTTGAGGTGATCCAGAAACAGTTTGGTTCGTGTATGCGAGTAATCAAGCTTAGGGTAGTAAGCGTAAACCATCACCTCATCAGCGGTGATATTTGGCAATACTGGAACTAATGTCCCTTGTTTTAGATCTTCTTTGATCATGGCTTTGATGGTCAATAATACTCCCATGCCTCGCTTGGCCGCGTGAAATAGAGCCTCAGGATTGGTTGTCGCAAAGTTTCCATTCAATGTGATTCGTTGTCCTTTCGTTAACGTAACCTCACGAGTAGGGCGCTCACCCCAAATCAACGAATTGTGTTGCTCTAGATCTTGTTCACAGCTTGGGTAGCCATGTTTCGCCAAGTAGCTTGGAGCGGCGTAGAAACCGGCTTTGTGCTCGAACAAAGGTGTTTTTTTAAAGCTTAACGAGTTGAGTTGCTCGAGTTCGCGACTTATCACCAGATCTAAGCCAAGTTCAGGCAGTTGCCCTGAAGTGGTGGTAATCAGCTGTACTTTTATGTCTGGATACTTTTCTAAGAAATCGTCCATGTGTTGGACCAGAAATTTAGACCCAACAGCGATGGTTGCGCCAATTTTTAATAGGCCTGCGGGCGTTTGGTTAACCGAGCGAGTTTCATCAATGATCGACTGCCAGTTATCGAGCTGATCTTTGGCACGTTGGTAAAAGAGTGCACCTGCTTCAGTTTGGCTAATCGAGCGAGTCGTACGCTTAAGTAGCTGAGTTCCGATACGCTCTTCAAGCCAGTTTACCCGCTTACTGATCGCAGAGCTGGTGGTATTAAGCTTTCGGGCTGCACCATTAAAACTTCCTTCTTCCACTACTTTTACATAACTTTTTACGTTAAGTATCCAATCCATATTCTTTCCTGTTGGGAATTAATCAAATTCCAATTTGGTTAATTATCAATTGCTGGCTCTGAATGTAAACTCATCTTTGAACAAATAACAAACGAAAAGGAAATTTTTTGAGCCAATCGACCTTTAAAAAAACACCATTACTGTTGGCAATGATGATCATTGCTACTGGGCAAGTGGGTGTCAGTATTTACCTGCCATCACTGCCGCTGATTGCTGCTGACTTAAGTGTCACTCAAGTTGATGTACAGCTGCTCGTCACACTATTTTTAGTGGGTTTTGGCTTATCTCAACTATTTTACGGACCGATGTCAGATGCAGTTGGACGAAGACCTATCTTCTTGTTAGGTCAGGGTGTTTATTTGATTGGTACTGTTGTTTGTGTCGTCTTTTCTGACAACATGACAGCGTTAGAAGTTGGTCGCTTATTACAAGGTTTAGGGGCGGGTAGTGCTTCGGTGCTTGGGCGCAGTGTGCTTCGCGATAGTTATGATGGCGCACAACTCACTAAGGCCTTGTCTTACATCTCAATTACCGCTTCGATCATGCCGATCATAGCGCCTGTATTTGGTGGCTGGATTTCATTCCACCTTGGTTGGGAAGCGGTGTTTCTGTTTGTTTTGCTCTATCTACTCGCGATATTCACTCTGGGCTATTTTGTTCTTCACGAGACGCTCCCCTATAGCAAGAGTCGTTTCCAAGTAAGCCTAGTCGTCAAGAACTACGGATGTTTGATAACAAATCGACAAGTGTTGAGTAGTGCCAGTTACAACTGGATGAGCTACATGGCAAGTTTGGTGTCGTTATCTTTGTTCCCATTTTTAATGCAGGAGCAATTGGGGCTGACAGCTGCGGAATATGGGTCATTAATGATTGTGCCTTCGGCGGGCTTGCTGATTGGCAGTGTGGCATTGAATGTTCTGAATCGTCGTTTTAGTACGCCTCAATTGATGAGCTTTGCAATCTTGATCATTTTAGCGTCTGGAGTTTGGTTGCTGACACATGAATTAACCATCTTTAACTTGGTATGGGCGTTTACTTGGCTGACCATTGCCCAGGGTATCTCATTCCCTCTCTCTATTAGCATGTTGTTGGAACCACATAAGAAACAAGCGGGTGCTGTCTCTGCATTATCTGGCTCGATTCAAATGTGTTTAGCAGGTTTATTGGGCGGTTATTTGGTAGAGAGTTGGGTGACGAATCATCTGCAGCTCGGTGTATTCTACTTAGTGATTGGTGCGGCTATGGGCTCGGTGCTGTGGTCTTCAACACGAATGAAAAAGAAGCTTGGCGATACTGAAGTCGAATATGGTTAGCTTCCTGTGCTGATGTTTGTGTACGCGGCCTTTAATACGTTGTATTTGGATAGATGGTTTTCTACAATACCGGCGTCCATTTAATAGGTAATAAAACATGCAGCAAAATGAATTTGAAGTACTGGTAAAAGCTATCTGTGCACTAGATGGCCTACCACAGGCACTTGAGCTATTGAAATCCAATGAAGATACTGAAGTCGCTGAGGCTGCCGCATCACTGACTGGTCAATTTGCGCTAGCTGAAGTTGAAGGTGAAAAGCGTATTTACCACGTGACACTTCAAGAAAACGAACAGGGTGAAGAGCAAGAGTACATCGAGCATGTGATGAATGAAGGCGATGACTTGATCAAATTTGCCGCTTGGTTCTTTGAAACAATGTTCGAACTAAAGCAAAAAGAGACTTACCAGATTGCTGGTAAAACTTACCGTCAGCCAAAGCGTAGCTAAGCGTTCGTTGTCGCCAACAGTCATAGTTTGACGCGGCTGTTGTTAAGCAAAACATTCATAAAGAGCAGCTCACTTGAGCTGCTTTTTTTGTGAATATCTCAAGCCGTTCTTACGCATAAAGGTGTGTTGCAATAAAAATAGATAACTTGCAATAAAGTGTGATTTGGATCTTGTTTTTGGGCGTTTTCAGTGTAGAATCCGCGCACAAGAAAGTTGATTATGTGCGGAGATAAGCATGAACTACGAACTAGGCCACGCATACCTTGGTCAAATGGCAGCAAAAAACATGATGCACGAAGCAATGTACGGCAAGTCAAAGCCGAAAAAAGCATCATTCATCAAGCGAATGATGAAGAAAATGGCTAAGTAACCATTTTCCAAAACGGAATTTTAAAAGGCCTTAAACTCTTTGAAGTTTAAGGCCTTTTTCGTATGCGCGATAGGTGATTTTATCGCTTTGTTCTATTGTGGATGGACACAAAAAAACATTAATTGGTGACTGAAATTCTTTGAGGAAGATTAGCCTGTTGATTGGTTAGATAGGTCGACGACGTTATTTGGAATGCTGTCTAGACCGTTTTCCTTCATCCAAGCTTCCAAGTTATCAGCCCCGCCGATGTACTTACCATCAAGCCAAATCTGAGGCACGGTTACTGGCGTTTTTTGACCGATGTGCGCTTTCACCTCAGGAATCATTCGATATAGAGCTGCACTGTCTTTAACCACGTCATGGTAGGTATACTCGACACCCGCTTCATCCAACATTTTCTTTGCTTTTACGCAGTATGGGCAGGTCGCTTTACCGTAAACAATATTGCCTTTTAGGCTATCTCGTTTCGTCCACTCTTGGATTACCGATTGTACGAGTACGCCACGGTTAAGCGCTTCACCTTGGCTGACTACCTTACCTTCCACAACTAAGATAGGAGCGTGCCAAGCCCCAAGCTTTAGAGGCTCCCACCAGTGAGACAACCAATCTTTCACTTCTAGTTCGACATCGACATCTGCCAGTTCATTCTCAAAGGTGTCCTTCAGAATGTCTTTGGTAAGGGTACATTCTCCACATGGGATGTTTACTTTAAATGGACCCCAGCTGCCTGCCCAACGGTACAGTGTAATCTTGATTGGTTTCTTCATGGTTACGACCTCGCTTCAAATTCTCTTATCAATATAGAACGGACAGCAGAACTATTTATTTCAAACCTTCTAAATTTTCTTCGTTTTAGCTGGTTTTTTTTGTTTCCCAGTGAGTGATGAAGGCGACAGACGCAATAATGATTGCCGCACCTAACCATAGACGACCTGGCGGTACCCAACTGAATACTAGCCACCCAGCTAGCACATTTAGAGGTAATTTTGCATGGTCAAACGGTTGGACAAAGGATGCATCAGCCACTGAGTAGGCTTTTACAATGGCCCATTGTGCGAGGGCGGTTAACACACCAATTACAGCCAGAATACCCCAAATGGTAGTGCCACTTGGTGTTTGCCAGTCAGGCACGGCTAATATGATGTTGAACGGTGTAATCAATAGTAGGAGATAAACCACCATGGTTGATGGGCTATCTTGTGATGACAGCTTCTTCACCATCAGCGAGTAGCACGCCCAAAAGAATGCAGCGCCAATAGGTAATAAGGTTGCCCAACTAAAGTCTTCGGCCCATGGCTCTAGAATGATCATTGCACCAATGAAGCCCGCTAATGTTGCTCCCCAGCGTGCAGCACCAACTTTTTCTTTTAAGAACAGTCCCGAGCCTATCGTCGCAAACAACGGAGAGGTCATCAGCAGTGCGATACCTTGCCAGATCGGCACAGGGTAAGCGAGTGCCCATATCCAAAGCTGGATACCAATGACCGACAAAAAGACACGGAATACGTGCAGTTTGAGATTGTCGGTCTGGAGTGCGCGGCGAATACCTAGTGTTTTCAAGTAAGGAAGAATGGCTAATAAAGCAATGGCGTATTGAATGACGGCAACGGTAGTAGAAGTCAGTCCGAATTGAATGCTAGCAATTTGAGTCAGGCTGTTAATTACGGCAAAGGCTAAGCCTGCGGTAAGCATCCAGCTAGCGCCTTGGATCGGATGGTGTTGTGACATGATGTTTCTAATTATTTGATGTGGTTTGCCTATGATACGGATTTAGCACCACTTAACCAGAAAAAGCATCGATGAAGTTGGTCAGAATATTCGAAGATGAAAAAAGGCTGAGCAATTGCCCAACCTTTTTAGTATCTACCTAAAGTAAATTTAGATTAGAAGTCGTAGCGAACACCTAGGCGAAGCGTATCTTCACCTTCAGTTGTTAGTCCTGTAGTTACGTCTTTCACTTCATCTAAGCCATTGATGTAGTAAGAAAGGTATGTACGGAAGTTGCTGTTTAGTTTGTAGTAGCCAACAAGCTCGATGCCATCAACAGAGTCGGCCGTAGAACCGTTTGCCGCTTCATCTTCTTGATATGTGTATACTGCTGCAGCAGAAAACTGCTTAGTGATTTTATATTGTGCTGCGAATTCCATTGCAGTGAATGACTCAGCGATAGGGCCAACGGCTTTATCGTTTAAGTCACCCGTTGAGTAAGTTGCTGCTAGGTAAAGGTTATCTAGTGAATATGCTAGGCCAGCAAGGATTTGGTTTGCGCTTCCTTTACCTGCTCCTAGATCTTGACCAGAGTATGCAAGACCAAGATCCAGACCGATTGGCAATGAATAAACACCAGAGATGCCGTAACCATCAGAGTCTTTTTCACTGTTTGCTTGGTAAGTTGCTTCTAACTGAAGGGCATCAAAGCCACCGCGGTATGCAAATACGCTATCCTCTTTATCTGAAGCTGCGTCGATTACTTGCTGAACACCTGAGAATTCAGTGATATCTGTAAAGTCAGATACGATGACTGAAGCCATGTCTTGGCGGCCTACTGAGACTGCTTGACCACCGAAATCAACACCAGCGTACATGTAACGGTTATCAAACTCGCTATCACCAGTGCTTTGCTCTGCTTCGTAGAAACCGAATGCAGTAACCGTATCGGTAAGTTCTGTTTTACCGCCAAGGTTTAAACGGAAACGAGTCTTATCTTCCATTGTACCTTCAACTTCAGCACCACCAGAACCAATGAAGTCACCACGGAATTCCGCACGACCACCAATCTTAAGCTCAGTGCCGTCAGAGCTGTAAACTGTTGCTGCTAGAGATGAACCTGAAACTAGTGCTGCTACCACTGCAGAAGCTAGAACTGCCTTTTTCATAATCACTTACCTTGTATTTTAAAATCCGTGAGCGAAGTGCTCTCCGTTTCGATATGAAGCTAATTTAGTGCAGCTAAATTAAGCTTTCATTTCTATAAAATTACATTTCAGTGAATAGGGAACTTTTTTAAGTGTTGATTTTATTGTACTTTTATTTCAATTGGTTGAGTGATTAGTGAATAGTTATCCAAATAAAGTAATTGGAGAGTAGTCACCGGGTTGGTCTCAATCTGAAAGATAAATTGAGGAAGTGGGAAGGGAGAGCAAGCGAGTAGCGTCTCTTGGACTGATTAACTGCTTGTACTGATTACGATATCCTCTATGATGCAAAAACTGGCAACAGAATAGATTTTGTTCAAAAGCATGGAGAAGTTGGATGAGAACAGAGTACTTAGGGGATGTTTTACAAGGTAGGCAGGTTATTGGCTCTTTGAATGTTGAAGACTTGCCGATTGGAGAGCATCAGTTTTGGTTTCAAGTCACCAGTGATGGGTTAGGACAACCAAAAAATATGCCTGTCTCTGTTTTTAAAGGTAGCCAAGATGGACCTAAGTTGATGATCACCGCTGGTATCCACGGCGACGAGCTAAATGGCGTGTTAGCTGCACAACAAATTATCCGAGACTTAGTGGGGAAAGAGCTAAAAGGAACCGTGACCGTTGTACCAACGGTGAATCTGTCAGGTTTACTAAACCATAGCCGAGACTTCATCTCTTCGGACCCTGGTTCTTGCCCCGCGAACCTCAATCGACTTTTCCCTGGAGACCCGCATGGCTTAGCAGCCGAGCGCTTTGTTGCTTCTTTATGGGAACGCTTACTCAAGCACAACGCTACTTTTGCCGTCGACTTACATACCCAGACTCGTGGTGCGGTATACCCGCTGTATGTGTTCGCGGATTACAGAATTGATCAATGTTTAGAAATGGCAAGACTGATGCGACCGGACTGCGTGCTCAATGATCCCGGCGATCCCGGTATTCTAGAAACGGTTTGGAATCGAAGTGGAATCCCAAGTATTACGGTCGAAGTAGGGATGGGTAAATTCACTCAACCGGATATGATTCAAAGAGCTGTAAACGGCGTTTTTAATATGCTCTCTTACTATGACATGTTTGAATCTGCTCAAGCATCTGACCTCGAAAATAAGCAATTACCTGGAATGGATTGGGTTGAAGGCAACAACGTGGTGTCGATACGTGCTGATATTGGCGGATTTGTCCTTCCTCAAGTTGAACTTCTACAAAGTGTAGAAAAGGAAGATTTGTTGGCTGTTCAATATGATGCGTTTGGCAATGAGTGCCGCCGCTATCATGCGCCATCGGCGGGGCGCGTTCTCAGTTACAACGTGGATGCGTTGAGAGAGCCTGGTGCGCTTGTATGTCGTTTATTGAGTTAAGTACTATCGAGTTTCACCTTTAGGCACTTGCTCTATCACCTTTGAAACACTCAAAAAAAGACCGAGCTAAGCTCGGTCAAAGGACAGTTGTCTAGAGTTAACACGTCTTCGCACTCTCGACAGAACTGTTTTTAAGCTACCGAGGTTAGATTAAGAGCCCATTGCGTAGTGGTGACACTTAGAGTGTTTTTCTATTGCAAAATGATGACCTTACAGTCATGACTTCAAACCGCAGTGAAAATACTGGTAAACAAAAAACCTACTGTGAACTAAACAAATAGGCTTTTGGTTTTTACTGGGTGGCTTTGCCTTTACTTATTAGCGAGATTAAAACGCTTCATCCACGATCTCTTTCAAGCGATCGTAAGGAACATACCCTGGTAATATTTTCCCATTCATCATCAGTGTTGGTGTGCCTGTTAAACCGAGTGCACTAAACGTTTGGTGGTTGGTTAGCAGTGTTTGACTTTGGTCCGGCGTCGTTTCTAATTGTGCTTCTGTTCCTGTTTTCTTCGCGACTGCTTGCAATGATGATTTGGTGTGAATACCACTTTTCGCCATCAGTAATCTGTCGACTTCTGGGAATGCTTCTGGTTTATCCTTCCAAACTTTCATCGCATATAACGCCGCATTGGTATCAAGGCCGCTTACTTGTTGCTGTTTGAACGACAGGTAAACATTGATGATCTTAATATCACTGTCTTCTGAGGCTAGTTGAACCAAGCCTTTTTCTAAACGCTTACAGAATGGGCAGTTGTAATCAGTGAAGTTAATGATCACCGACTTACCATCAGGGTTTCCGGTAATTGGATGAGCATCGTTGTTGTACAGCCAATCATGGCTCTCTGCTTGAGCTTTCTTTGCTTGCGCTTGCCCTGCAACATACTGCTCTAAGCTGGTATGTAACCCTGAAATTGTGGAAGGGTTCTCTTTGAGGAATTGGTTGATCTCCTCAAGTTGCTGTACTTGCTCTTTGTTTAGTTCTGCGAAAGCGCTTGCGCTCATCATTGAGCCTAAAATCAGTGTGCTAATTAGAAGTTTTTTCATGTTATTAATCTCAAATTCTTGTAATGGCGAGCGCCAATTGAGTTGCGCTCGCGCTAATGCTCTTTAGTTGGTTTAAATTGACCTAACGATCTATTTTGCAGATATATTATGCAAAGTAAGTTCTTAGCCAAAGTCCGATTGGA
This sequence comes from Pseudoalteromonas sp. G5_S1_14_S5, assembly GCF_054968605.1. NCBI lineage: Bacteria > Pseudomonadati > Pseudomonadota > Gammaproteobacteria > Alteromonadales > Pseudoalteromonadaceae > Pseudoalteromonas > Pseudoalteromonas sp. G5_S1_14_S5. Next base: position 69,451 of record NZ_JBQKUM010000005.1, read on the forward strand.
GAAGTAACGCCCGTTGCGATACTGCTTATCTTTCCATCTTTGATGATGACAATACTTGGTGTGACATTGATGCCCCAACTTCTGCTGATCGAACCAGAAAGATCATTGATCACAGGGAAATCATACTCTTTGGCATCAATGAAACGTTGTACTCGTTCATCTGACCCGGAGGACAAAGCAACAGAGACGACTTGATGTGAATCGCTGAAGCTATTCACGGTCGGGCTCACTAGTTTGCAAGCACCGCACCAGGTAGCCCAAAAGTAGACAATCACTGGTTTGCCATTTTTACTGAGCTCAATAACGTCAATATCTTCACCTTGGATCGATTGACCCACGATTGGAATGGCATCTCCTTGAGGCATGTTTCTACTGTGATAAAAATCCATAGCAAAAGAGACAACGCCTACGATCAAGATCATTGAGATGAGCTCTTTTCCCCACTTCTTAAGACGGCTCTGCTTTTTCACTTCGTGCTTTGCATCGCCACTTTCCGTTGTGCCAGTTGTATCTTTAGCGTTGGGAGTCTTCATTGATTACCTCGCTGCATCGATAGCTTGAACAACTGTATCGCTGTCTAAAATCACGGGTAGAGGGATGCCTTGTTTGTAGCTTGGGCCGTAAACGATGTTAAATGGAACACCGAATCGCCCATTACTTTGCAGGTATTGGGTGACGCTTTCGCTTGGTGTTGTCCAATCGCCCTTCATTAAAACAATGTCTTCTTGCTGCAGGTGGCTGTACACTGGGTCTTGGAGAATCACACCGATCTTGTTTGCTTTACAGGTGATACACCACTCAGCTGTCACATCGACAAAGACCGTTTTTCCTTCCTCAACTAACTGAGGAATTTGTTTAGCATCTAACTTCTCCCAAGGTAGGTCATCGACAATCGGGGTCGCCCAGTTATCAGCAGTCATGCTACCGACTATAAGCGCTGCACCAAACGTTAGAGTAGTGGTCGCCATGATAGGAATCAGTACTTTTCGGCCTAGTTTCATGCCGATCCAAATTAATACCGAAACAACAATAAACAGAGACAGCAGGATGGTCGGGAACTTACCGATGAATGGTGTCAGTAAGCTTGTTAACCATAAGCTGGTGATGAACATCATTAAGCCAAATACCAACTTAACTTTGAACATCCACGCGCCCGGTTTCGGCAGCAATTTGGTGAGGCTTGGGAACAGCGCAAAGATTAGCCAAGGCGCACTCATACCAATGCCAAGTGCAATGAAGATAGCCCACAGTTCTTGGTAGCTTGCCCCAAGTGCATAAGCTACGGCGGTACCAAGGAATGGCGCGCTACACGGTGTTGCTAAGAGTGTGGCAAACATGCCTTGAACGAAGTGACCCGAATGTGAATCGTCACCTTTGGTCGCCATCCAGGTGTTTAACCCTGAAGGCAATCGGAACTCAAATAAACCCAATAGGTTAATTGAGAACAGCAAGGTGATGCTCAGCATGAACCCAATAAACCAAACGTTCTGGAATTGGATTCCCCAGCCAATCGCATTGCCCCCCACTTTTAGAAGTGTCATACCAAGCGCTAGCAGTGCGAATGAAGTAATCACACCAGCAGCAGAAGCCAGGAACGAAAGTCGGATATGACGATGAGAGGCCCCTTGATTCTGAATGATGCTGTTGAGCTTCATTCCTAATACGGGTAACACACATGGCATGATGTTGAGGATCAACCCACCAATCAAGGCAAAACTGATCATCGCAATGAAGCCGTTGTTGCTCTCTTGATAAGCTATTGCTTCTGAGCCGACTTTAGCTGTCATTTCTTCGGCAAAGTTGGTGTCTGAGACAGTGATACTGATCGTACGATCGGTTAGGTCGACTTCGCCAATCCAGTTGCTCACGTCAGATACAGCGGTCATTGTATTGTCGGTAATATGAACGGTAGGTGGAGAGAAGAAGTCATCGATTACTTCTTCGCCGTCAATCAATACCATAGGTTTATCCCAGCCGTCTTTACTCGTCAGCTGAGTCACCAATTGTTGTTTGCTTTTATCCCAGTACAGGCCATCCACAGAAGCTCGATTAGCTTCGCGTGGAGACTGACTCATGCCCTGATTGAACAAAAACATAGCTTCCTCATCGAGTTCCAATGTTTGTGGGTTAATCGGCAATTCAATGTCGTAATCGGTCAAAACACAGATATTGGTACACGACGGAAAGGTAAAAGACGCCTTGAATATCGCAAGCTTGGTGTTGTCTTTCAATGTGAGCGTAACAGGGAAACTGACATGCTTTTTATAGCCCAATGTTATTACATCTAGCTGCTCGTAATATTTAGGGATAGGCCAATGCCATTTCACGGATTCGATGTTGGTAGAGCCAGACCAGTCCCAGCTTGGCGGGATGCCTCCTTCACCAGGGCTACGCCAATAGGTTTTCCAGTCTCCATCGAGCACGACATCGAGTACGGTCTGAATTTGAGAACCGTCATCGGATTGTTCTCCTGTCGACATCATTCGCATCTTTACAGGCGGGTGCTCAGGCACACTCAGCCAGCCGGTCGTTTGTGCCAGAGCTTTGAATGAAGTCATTACCAGTAGGGAAGTGACTATAGTTTTCGCGCATGTACGCATGCAGAATGCCAAAAAATCGGCAAACTTAGTTAGAAGTGTGTTGTACACAAATGTATCTCCAAAAAATAAATAAAAGGGTGTAATGGCCCGGTTATTTATTCTCTAAATATACAGTGCGTTAAGTGTAAGCGGTGTTTTGTTGGTCGAGCAGAGCGATGATTGTCTCTAGATAATCTCGATATGTGAGGCGGAAGGCTGAATGCTACAGCCATCAGAAGAATAAAAGGGACTAGCCAGCCAGTTTTAGGTGTCGCGAAGGTGAGCATTTTAGAGCTCAGTTCACAGGCACTCGAAGTTGGCGCAGACAGTGATTTAGATGCTTGAGAACCGAATACGCTGGAATAAAGCTCAGACATTTTTTCCGACGAAGCGATAGAGGCTTGCGGATCACTGCTTTCAGTGCCAAGACGCGTTGATTGACTAATAGAATAGTTGGAAAACGTAACTTTATTTGCAGACAGCGTACTCGCCAGACAAGTTATGATAACCAGTCCGGTAAGGAAAAGCGCCCAAAGCGATTGCTTTTGTTGGCGGTTTTGTTGAGTAAAAAAGAAACTAGGTGTGCTTAGCAAATCAATCAGTAATAGAGTCAGTTAGTATCGGGTCTTGGTCTTTAAATTGACGAGTTATCTTTACTCACGGAGTAATCAAACAGCTCATTTCACGGCGGCTAGCTTAGATAACTTTGCTTCGTGCTACAAGTCACAAAACGGTCAAAGCCCAAAAGTGTATCATCACTAAACCTAGACGTTAAGGCACCGCGATTGGAGTTAAGTTCATAAGAGTCTGATCTTTTTTTAATATTTCTTTTTACGGTGTCTCTAACAAACATTTGCGATGATTTCGGGTACAAAAAAGCCCAATCATTCACCAGGGATCTGATTGGGCTGGTTCAATTCTTCTCTGTGGCTGCAGAAGCTTGGTATTCTAACTCCCTGCTAGCCGTTTTAGTGACTACGGCGTGGGCCGTTACGCACTAGGTCTTTGCCGTTTTCAAATACTTCGTCAGTGATCCAACGAGCAAGTAGAACTTGGTGGCTGCTATTGAATACAGCAACAAAGTGACGACCGTCAGAGTTATTGGTTGCCATACCAACGCCTTCAACACCTTCTAGGCCTAAACCGCCAGCTTCTACTGAAATGAGGAATTGTTCTAGTTCTTCAAGCGTTTTAATTACATCAAGTTCGTTGTTCATTTTTTCATTCTCTTGCTGTAACCAATACCGGGTAATAAGGCGTATTAAAGCATGCGCCTAAAGCCGATCTCAGTCGTTATTCTTTGTTGGATGCGTACTCTACAGGTCATGGAGAGCGATTGGAACTCTCAAATATTAGATACGGGCTGATATTTTACGAAGTTTTAACACAACATACGTTTAAGTGCTTGTTATCCATATTCTTTTTACTACAATTTATAGGGTCAATTTAGACAGTAATAGGAATTAATATGATGTAGGTTTGGCGTTGTCTATTGTTAATGTTGACGTTTGTCGTATTCGGAAGTTTCGCGCAAAGTGTCGATAAGATAACACAAGTACAAGATCAGCTTATGCTCGATCTGGCAACCATTAGAAAGGGCGTTTGATGCTGAGAAACCCTTTCTTGAAGATATTTTGAGACGTAAGAACTAAGGGCTGGATGCCGTTCTGGCTCATCAGGTTGAACTTTTACAAAAACTACTGACATTGAACGAAGATAAAATCGTTTCAATGAGTAAAGAAAACCGTTCGGCTGAAGGTGATGTTAAGAAGCGTCTTGAATTACGTATTCAGAAACGAATCGGGATGATGGACACTTACTACCAGCAGCTCGCTAAAACATTAGCATGGTCAAAAGAGCTTGGTGTCGATGTTACTGCATCGGAAGATACGCTTCGACGAAGAAGGAATCACTATTCCATTCCCTCAACGTGATGTGCATGTATACAACCACGAAGAGAGCTAGTCACTCATTGATTAAAGTGACAATTAAATGGACGCTATTTCGGCGTCCATTTTTTTGTTGTCGTTTTATCTTAAACTTCATTCCGCTATCACACTTCACCCAACTCCGAATTGCGTTATCATGGGGTAGGCTCAGTCTGGACAGTTGAAATTGAATGGATGATTCACAGCAAAACCCTAATACAAAACAAACAACGGTAAGAAAAGCGCGACGAATTGAAAGCGTCATGAACTCTGCCATGTGGCATTTAACTCAGAGGGATATGACTGAAAGCGAGTTGACTGCGAAACTGAAAGTGAAAACGGACAATCAAGATTGGATTGACGAAATCTTGAGGAACTTAAAAGGTTACGGCTATCTCAAGTCTGATCAGGCTTTTGCAGAACAATTTGTCGAGCAAGCTTTCTTTGGCGAATTTGGCTCGCGATACATCGTTGAGAAGTTGAAGAAGAAAGGGCTAACAGATTCGGTTATTTCGGATGCGATTCATAAGGTATCTGCTGATAAAAACATCGATGAACAAATGATATTGATCGATCGAATCAATCATTACTATTCAGGCTTTACCATGAGCCGTGAAAAGCTTGTAGCGACTTTGCAAAAACGTGGCTTCAGCTATCAACAAGTCAAGGTTGCTATCGAGCAGCATCCGCAAGCCCATGAGCTCAAGAGTAATCTTCAGATCAAGGCCGAGAAGGCTGATTTGGAGAAAGAAGTGTTGAAATACGCGCGAAAAGGTAAGGGTTTGACTGCCATTCAGCAAGAGCTGAAACAGCGACAAATCGATACAAGCGAGCTATCAGAGTTAGTCGATCGATTAATCAACGAAGAGCAACTGGATTTCTATTCGTCTTGTTTAGAACAATTACAGAAAAAGTCTTACGATCTTAATGACCATAAAGAGCGCTCCAAGGCTTATGCGATGCTCAGCCGTAAAGGTTTTTCATCTGATGAGATAAAGTTCGCATTAAGTGAAGGCAACGAGTAACTGATGAGCAGAGAAAACAAGATAAATAGAATTATCAATCTGTGTTCTGGTGCTTCCAGACTACGACGTGAAGTAAATTGGATTAATTTTCTACTGCTTCTTATTAGCGAATATAAAAAGGACGATTAATATCGTCCTTTTTATATTTTTATCAAATAGTTATAGTGAACGTTGGTTAACGTCCGTATTTTTCAACAATAAAACGCTCAAAATCATCACACATTTTCTCGTTCGACTCTTCATTATTCGCTAATTCAGTTGCGCCGTCGACGATCGATATTTTCGCATTTAAATCTGCGATTTGTGCACGTTCACGAGAAGCCAGTTGCTTGATCTTTTTCTCTTCAATTGCCCAAGCTTGTTCAGGTGATAAGTTGCACTCATCAGCAAGGTATTTGGCATTGAAACCTTCTCCAGTCAGGCTTTCTATTGTTCCATTGTGATTAACACTATTGCCTTTACACCAATAGTGCTTAGCCAATAAAGGGCCGATCTCAGGGTTGTCTGTTAAGTAGCCGAACTTGTCAGTGAAGTAAGCTCGCGTTTGATACACCGCCATGTGAGCCAGTAAGTAACCTTGGTATGCGCAAGAGGCCTCGTCTGATAACAGATGTGGGATCGCCATTAATGGACGTGGGCTGCAATCCAAACCGAGTATGCTTTTTTCGCTACGACGAGCGAGCTCCGTGATCTTCTCAGGCGTAAGATCTTCATCAGCCATCTCATACAACGCCCGTTCAAAGTAAGGCACCACAAGAATACTGCGTTCTTGGTAGGCTCTGAATGGCTGCTTGCTATCAATCATTGCTTTAATGAGCTCATTAGGTACCGGCTGACCTTCATCATTGACTGCGTATTGTTTTAGCCAATCGGCATCATTTAATAGGCTATCACAGAACATAGACTGAGTTTCCGCGTAAGCCATTGAGGTCGGTGCAAACTCTTGAGAGAAACACGGTGCATTCATTTTGACGTTGGCAAAGTGTGCTGCGTGCCCGCCCTCATGAAACAGAGTGTTGATTCCATCATAGCCGCTGCCGATTTGATCGGGCTTAGCGTTACTTGTGAAGTTGACTTGAGCTGGCACCCAAGTGTCTTGGTCATAGAACGAAGGAATAGGTCCATGACAAAAACCATTTGGGTACTTGCCTTTGCGATCAAGCAGATCCAACTTCAGTACGGCTTGAGAATATTCGATATTTAATCGGCCAAAAGATTCAACCCAGCGTCTCAATGACTTTGAGAAAGGGACGTAAGGGTCGAGGTCATTCATCACGTCACCAGCAAAAGAGTACGTGAAGTTATGGCCTTCGAGGGCCCCTTGCCCCTTTTGCGCAGCCAAGTTAGTAAGACTTTTTTGGTGACTATCTCGGGTACGTGCCTCAAAGTCGTCCAAAATCGTAAACAGTTGCTCAGTGGTCATCTGCTCCGTTTTTACGACGGAATAATCGAAAAAAGTTTTAAACCCTAGAGACTGGGCAAACTTATTACGTTTTTTGATGAGTTTAATAAAGCCGTTCACAAGTAGCCATTGTTCTAGCCCCAATAACGCTTGGTGTGCTGAACGCCTAACTTGCTCATTACTGTTACTTCTCACCGCTGAACCTAGGACAGGAAGCGAGACTTCTGTTTCTTGTTCCGCTTCATTTACGTAAGTCATCACGTGGTTTTGCTTTTTCTCAAACAGTTCCCCTTCAAACTTGATGAGGTCTGCCTTTAGCGCTTGTGAATTCTGCGATTCAATAGCATGCGATTTGAACGTAGCTAACCAACCATTTAGCCCGATTAAGGTGCGCTCTTTTTCTTGAGGATCTTGAATTTGGTCGATGGTCTTTAGTTGGGCTTCGATAGCCTTTATCTGTTCAGCAGAGCTTAGAAACTCGGTCCACTGGGTTTGAGCGAGGGTTGAACCATCATGATCGTCACTGGTGCCCATGTAGGTATCCCAAAAGAAGTCTTCTTTGGTTTTGTGAGTTGCAAGATACTTGTGATTCAGTTGGTTGAGGTAGTTCGTTGCCGTCATGACATTCCTTGAAAATTAATTATTAATTTCAGTAATATAACACATCTATTAAGTGGTATTTGTGATGTCTGATTGAAGGTTTGCCGATTAGTGTTTGTTCAGCCTAGTCTTGCTTTTTAGCCTAAATCATAGTCTCAACAGGTTGCTGGTTGATTGGTTGCGTATAATGAATCACATCTAGTGATTTGAATAAGCCATATTAATGAAAAGTCCTTCTGCTCTAATTGTACTACTAGCTTTCAATACCCTCTCTTTCTCCGTGCAAGCGAATGAAAGCTGGTGGCTGCGAACCTTGTTTAACACGAGTCCCTCCTTGCCTAGTTCCCAACACTATATCAACGACATCGATTTAATGGATTGTGGCGAAGTCGGAGGCACTCAGCTGTGTAGTGACCTAACGCAGTACTACGATCTTGATGTGTATGTAGAGTTGGACTTAAGAGCATCAAGTGTCGAAGCCGTTCGTTTCACACTGCCATATTCCAAATTAAGTCATACCAAACTTCAAGCTTACCTGCGCCAAGATGGCTTTGCGCTCAGCTCAATTCGTATTGGGGAAGATGAGTTCGATGTTGTGACCCAACTTGAACACGCGGAAAGGGAGGAAGTAAGTGCTGACATAGTGGACAAGCAGTTAATAGAGTTTATGAATGGATCGCACGACTCTTCAGAGCAAATAAGCCGATGGAATGTCCCGAATGTTGACTCTCCTTGGATCGTTCTCACTAGTGACGGAGACAATTTGACCGTGGAACTTAATCGCTTTTAATCACTCAAATTTATAGAAAGTGTTATTTTTCATTCGAGTAAACCACCTTTTTCGTAGAACGCCTGAGAGCCAGACGGCAAGCTATTATTGATTTGAGTGTTCGTTTTTCTGTTGCTCTCACAGTTTTAGCAAGCGTTCACCTTTGCCATTTGTTAAACGTTGAGACGTCGGTAAAACGAGCATAGGATACGCTCAATATTGATAAAGGAGACAACCCATGGTTGCAAAAGTAACGATAGCGCCACAAGGCCCAGAACTTTCTGAGTTGGTGCAAGGATACTGGCGTACGGCAGAGTGGGGTATGGCCCCTCAACAACGTCTAACTTTCCTTAAGCAACACATAGACCTTGGTATCACAACGGTTGATCATGCGGATATCTATGGTAACTACCAATGTGAAAAGCTGTTTGGTGAAGCACTTGCGCTGGAGCCTAGCCTTCGAGACGAGATTCAAATTGTCACCAAGTGTGATATCAACTTGTGTGGTGACCACACTCCTGAGCGTAAGATCAATCACTATGACACTAGCGCACAGCATATCTACCAATCAGTAAATAACTCATTAGAGCGCCTAGGCGTTCACGACATTGATGTGTTGCTGATTCACCGTCCAGATGCCTTAATGGATGCAGACGAGGTAGCAGAGGCCTTCGCAGAGCTGCACAAAGTCGGTAAGGTTAAGCACTTTGGTGTATCTAACTTTTCACCACGTCAATTCGAATTATTGCAATCTCGACTAGGCAAACCGTTAGTGACTAACCAAGTTGAAATCAACCCATTGAATTTCGACGTTTTACATGACGGTACTTTGGATCAACTACAGATGAACCGTGTTCGTCCTATGGTCTTGTTTAGGTGGCGGTAGTATCTTCAGTGGTGATTCTGCACAAGCAATTCGTGTGCGTGAGGAACTAGAAGCGATTCGTCAAGAAGTGGGTGCAGAAAGTATTGACCAGGTGATCTACGCTTGGGTACGTCGTTTACCGTCGAACCCAATTGCTATCATTGGCTCTGGTAAGATTGAACGTGTTAAGACAGCTGTTGATGCACTGAAAATCGAACTGACTCGCGAACAATGGTATCGCGTGTGGGTGTCTTCTAAAGGTCATGGTGTGCCATAGAAAGCAATACTTAAAGAAGTAAAAGCCAGCTAACAAAGCTGGCTTTTTTGTGTTCGCCTAACCTATTTCTTCAAAACTGTGATTAAGGTGGAATAATTTTCAAAAACACTCATAATGCACTCTGTTTTTCACCAGTTGGATATTTCCATTGAGCACTTCAAAATTCTCTTCTATCGCCCTTAAACCTGAGCTTTTGCATACGTTGGATTCTCTTGGTTATACTGAAATGACGCCGATCCAAGCGTTAAGTCTTCCTACTATCCTAAACGGCAAAGACGTTATCGGTCAGGGTAAAACGGGTTCAGGCAAAACAGCTGCTTTTGGTTTAGGCGTGCTGCAAAACCTGCGCGTTAAGCGTTTCCGTGTTCAATCTCTAGTGTTGTGTCCGACTCGTGAACTGGCAGACCAAGTCGCAAAAGAGATTCGTACGCTTGCTCGTGGTATTCACAATATTAAAGTGCTGACACTGTGTGGTGGTATGCCAATGGGGCCACAAATTGGCTCACTAGAGCATGGCGCTCATATTTTAGTCGGTACACCAGGTCGTATTCTTGATCATTTAGAGAAAGGCCGCATTGACCTATCTGAGCTGAACACGCTGGTATTAGATGAAGCGGATCGCATGCTAGAGATGGGCTTCCAAGATGCGTTGGATGCAGTTATCGATGCAGCACCAAAAGATCGTCAGACTCTTCTGTTTAGCGCAACCTTCCCTAAACAAATTAAATCTGTAGCTGACCGCATCATGCGCAACCCAGAAATGGTGAAAGTTGAATCGACGCACGATCACTCGAGCATTCAACAGCACTTCTACAAACTTGAAGGCTCTGAGGCTCGTGACGATGCTCTAGAGTTGTTGTTGCTTCATCATCAACCAGAATCAGCGGTTGTGTTCTGTAACACGAAGAAAGAGGTACAGAACGTGACTGACGAACTAAGCCACCGTGGCTTTAGCGTTATCGAACTGCATGGTGATATGGAGCAGCGCGAACGTGATCAAGCTTTGGTTCAGTTCTCAAACAAAACTATCTCGATTCTAGTTGCGACAGACGTTGCGGCTCGTGGTCTAGACGTTGATAACCTAGATGCAGTATTCAACTTCGAGTTATCTCGTGATCCAGAAGTTCACGTACATCGCATTGGTCGTACAGGTCGTGCAGGTAGCAAAGGCGTGGCGATCAGCTTCTTTAGCGAAAAAGAGATGTACCGTGTGGCTCAAATTGATGAGTACATGGACATGCCAATCGAGCCATCTGAACTACCAGCGAAACCAATCGCTAAACCATATTACTCAAATATGGTGACGATCCAAATTGATGGTGGTAAGAAAGCCAAGCTTCGTGCAGGGGATATTCTTGGTGCATTGACAGGTCAAGGTGGTATCGAGGGCAAGTCGGTGGGTAAAATTAACTTATTCGCAATGCGTGCTTACGTAGCGGTAGAGCGTTCTGTTGCTAAGAAAGCATTGAATAAGATCGAATCAGGCAAAATGAAGGGCCGTCAGTTCCGCGCCCGAATTCTGAAGTAATTTGAGAATCGAGCCCTTTACTGTCACGTTCAGCGCGGTGCAGTAAAGGGTGTCTCTTAATGGGGTGGTCTATTTACCCATTCTATATAATGATTAATCTGCTCTCTATTCATCGGGCCTTATCGAATAAAGGTCGTTCAGGTGTTTCCCTTCGTTAAGATACCAAGTCATCGCTTCCTGTCGGTTGCTCGCTATTATGGTCATGGTAGTTACTTTCCCATCGTCAAAATAGCAAAGCTCGTATTCTAACGCGCTGGTATTTTCAGGAATAGCGGCCATAAGCTTCCCTCCCAAATACTGTTCATTCGATACTCATTTAAAGCGTGCAGCTATTTCCAACTTACATTTCAAATAAGCAAAAAAGCCGAATAACATCACTGATAACAATAGGTTTTATTTTAATCATTTGCCGAAATGGCTTATTTGGCAAGGCTAAGTCTCAATTTATCTGAAAGTTTTACGAGAACTTGCTTTTTTAGCTAATGTTATAAAAGCAAGAGTAAATCTATCTTGTCGTTTGGGTTTACTGATTAGTAATAGGCTGTGAGAGGGTGTAATGAGAAAATGCCGTTGGTTACTTCTATTGGTCTGTTTCCTATTTGTTGGGTGTGGAACTAAATTCGCTTATAACAACATCAGTTGGTTTGCGGTGAGTTACATAGAAGACTTTGTTTCTCTATCTAATAGTCAAGAGTCTGAGTTAGAGGCTCGTTTAGACTCTCTTCAAGCATGGCACAAAAAAACTCAGCTGCCGCTTTATATTGAACAGCTACAAGTGCTGCAAAGTATGAGTCGTTCAGAGTTGAACTCCGCTTTTATTGTTGAGCAAAGTGAAAAAATAAAGAGCCATATTCGAATCATCGTTAATAAATCCTCTCCTGACATTTACGCGTTAAGTATGCAGCTTAGTCCTAAGCAGGATAGAGAATTCTTAACGAACTTTAGAAAAAAGCAGCAAGAGTTTTACAAAGAGAGATTATCTTTGAATGATGATGATTCTAGAGAGCGATATCGCGAGCGAATAGAAGAGCGTTTAGAGCGATGGTTAGGATCGGTATCAAAAGAACAAAAACAGATTATTATGACTTGGTCTCAAGAGTGGATAAATACTAATGATAACTGGCGAGAGTATCAAAATAATACTTATCAAGAACTCACTCTGCTGATGGAAAAGAAGAGTGACTTGCATATCGCTCAGCCGATTATTATGAAGTTGCTTTTGAATAATGAGTCTTATTACCCTGATGATTTGGAATCTCACCTGAACAAGAATATGCAGACATCCGCAAAGTTCTTAGTGAATATCGCAGCGGTAAGTAGTGATAAGCAATGGTCTTATTTCATGAATGAGCTAGAGAGCCTCGAGTCAACACTGATGACCTTGCAAGAGTAGGGCGTAAGCCAGCCTTTCTGATAAATGAAAAGGCCGCTCTAGAAACATAAAAAGTGGCCTCCTACCCAAACTATTTGTTGTGAACGCTATTAACCTCGGCTACTCACTAGGAGCTTTGGAATAGCGCCTTTGGCTGTCTTGGATATTTTCTGCATCAATTGGAAGCTAGGCTGTTGTATACCGTGGTCACTCTGCAGCTCATCAATCATTAATAACCATAGTCTTGCTGTCATCTCTGAATCGGCTAACGCTCTGTGGAAAGTACCATCGTTGTCGATATTCTTGAAACGAACAAGGTCACCTAACTTATGAGTCGGCGCGTCTTGGATAAGACGACGAGCGATCAGCATTGAGCATGCAAATTGCCCATTGTAATCGCGACCAATATTATCTAATTCTGCATCAAGAAAGCGCTTATCAAACGAGGCATTATGAGCGACTAGTTGGCTGTCTTGAATGAAGTCTGCAAATTCATCCATCACTTCTCCGCAGCTAGCAGCAGTGCTTAACATACGATTCGTGATTCCGGTATAGCCTTCAATGAACCCGCTCACGCGAAATCCTGGGTTCATCAGTTGTTGAAAGGTGTCGACCACTTCGCCGTTAACGAGTTTCACGGCACCAATTTCTATCGTTCGATCGCCCATATTCGGGGACAAGCCAGTGGTTTCGAAATCGAGAACGATAACGGAGTCTGCGGAGTGTGGAGCCATGGTGTTTCCTAATAACTGTTTATCTGTGTCGCTTTGTATAAGCGTTGGTATTGCCTTCGGTGTAGCCAGCTTATTGTGGTTTATCACTGATAGTGAGCTCAGTGTAACCTGTCGAATCGTCATGCTCTCTGCTGAAGGTCAAGGTATCGTAGCGATGAAGAATCAATTCAGCGGTGGTTGCGATGATGGTTCCTTCAAGTAAATGACCACCAATCACGTCGCCATTCTCATCAGCTACCGAAATGTGCACGTGCTGGTGGTTAGGTGTTAGTGTTGCCATAACCGACACGATTTCGAACGGCGCTTGAATTAACTTTGTATGGTTTGCATTTGCTAAGCGAATATTGATCTGAGAAACACAGCCCACACAAGATGCAATAGAGCCTGCTGCGACGTTATGTTTAGTCACTAGCTTTTGTAGTTCAAGCTTTAAGTCTTGGCCTCGGGTTAATCGTGTTGCAATTGGGGTGATCATTGGTTTCCCTCTAACTCTCACTGGTTTAAAGAACAAAACGAAGCCTTAGTTGGCTTCGTTTTGTCATAATTTGGCAATACGCTTTGGCTTGAAATCAAGCTCGGATAATTACTTGCCTTCTTTTTCTTGCTGTTCTCTTTTCTTCTTAGGCACAAAGTTCAGCACCGAAATAGGCACTTCTTTACGTGGTTCAAAACCCTCAACCACGCGGCGTTCAATCAAGTGACCAAGGCGCTTTTCAATAATGCATAGGTTCTTGAAGTTGTCTTTTGATAAGAAAGAGATCGCTTCACCGCTTGCATCAGCACGGCCAGTACGACCAATACGGTGAACGTAGTCGTCTGCTGGGAAAGGCATATCGTAGTTAACAACGCGTGGTAGGTTATCGATATCAATACCGCGTGCAGCAACGCCTGTTGCCACTAGGAACTTAAGGTGACCTTTCTTAAAGTCAGCCAAGATCTTTTCACGGATCGCTTGGCTACGTCCACTGTGGAACGCTTCAGCATGAATGCCACGCTTTTCAAGTTGAGATACGAGTTTAGCTGCCCCATGCTTGGTTTCGATGAAGATAAGCGCTTGATCCCAGTTACCTTCAGTAATCATGTGGCTCAGCAGTGCAGACTTACGGTCTTTATCTACCGTGACTAGCCATTGCTCAATGTTCGCTTTTGATGCGTCTGTTTTGGCAATTGAAATCTCTTCAGCATCACTGATCGCGCTCTTCGCTAGGGCTCGAACCGGTGTTGAAAGCGTTGCTGAGAACAGCAGATTTTGTACATCTTGCGGTAAGCGAGCGATGATCTTGTTGATGTCTTCGATGAAGCCCATGTCTAGCATACGGTCTGCTTCATCCAGTACTAATACTTCAACTTCATCAAAGTGAACCGCACGTTGACCATACATGTCGATCAAACGTCCTGGCGTCGCTACTAGAATATCAACACCTTCAATCAGACGATCTTTTTGATGTTGGTAAGAAACACCACCGTACATTGCTAAAGACGTTAGGTTTAAAAACTTCGCGTACTTCTTGATGTTTTGTTCAACCTGAACCGCCAACTCACGCGTTGGTGTAAGGATCACAGCACGGATGCGTTTCTTACGTTGCGTTTCACTTTTACTTAGCATCTCTAAGATAGGGAGAACAAAGCTCGCAGTTTTGCCTGTACCTGTTTGTGCTGCCGCAATAAGATTCTTACCAGAAAGTATAATCGGAATTGCTTTTTCTTGAATAGAGGTTGGCTTTTCGTAGCCTTGTTTTGCAACGGCTTTAACAATAGGTGAGCTTAATCCAAGCTTAGAAAATGGCATAAGTTTCTCGGTATGATTTGGCTAAATAGCGATGGAAAGGTTTAACAATCTTATACAAGGATATGATTAATGGCGGCATTCTACCATGTTGCTTGTGTACTACTAGCAACATACACACTTTAGTTGGATAATGCTGGGTCAACAACATGACGATAAAGGGCTCATTGAGCCCCCTTTGATATATGCTTTAGACCGTTAACTGAGTTCTTAAGCGATTTTGATCTTCTCAGCTTGGTTCTGCTTTACCATAGACAGCGCAAGTGCTTCCGCAACTTTGATACCGTCGATACCGGCAGACAGGATACCACCTGCGTAACCCGCGCCTTCACCAGCAGGGTAGAAGCCCTTCAGGTTGATGCTTTGGAAGTCTTTACCACGCTTGATACACACTGGAGACGATGTACGAGTCTCAACACCTGTTAGTAGGCCATCTGGGGTAGAGAAGCCTTTGATCTTTTTCTCGAACGCTGGGATTGCTTCGCGGATTGCTTCGATTGCAAAGTCAGGTAGCGCTTTTGAAATGTCTGTTAGGTGGATACCCGGTGTGAATGATGGTTGTACATCACCCAGAGCACTTGGATCGTGACCTTTCAGGAAATCGCCAATTTTTTGTGCTGGAGCATCGTAATTCTCACCACCAAGTACAAACGCGCCACTTTCTAGTTCACGTTGTAAACGGATACCTGCTAGCGCGTCACCTGGGTAGTCGCGTTCTGGGTCGATACCAACGACGATTGCACTGTTTGCGTTACGTTCTGCACGAGAGTATTGGCTCATACCGTTCGTTACAACGCGGCCTTCTTCAGAGGTTGCAGCAACCACAGTACCACCAGGACACATACAGAAACTGTATACAGTTCGACCATTCTTACAGTGGTGAACCAGTTTGTAGTCTGCGGCACCTAGAATGGGGTTGCCTGCGTTCTTACCAAAACGAGCTTCATCAATCATTGACTGTTTGTGTTCGATACGGAAACCAACAGAGAAAGGTTTCGCTTCCATGTAAACACCACGGTCATGCAGCATTTCAAATGTGTCACGAGCACTATGACCAACAGCCAGTACAACGTGGCGAGATTTGATTTCTTCACCGTTAGAAAGTGTTAGACCTGTGATTTGGCCATCTTCCATGAGAAGGTCATCTACACGAGTGCTGAAGCGGATTTCGCCACCCAGCTCGATGATAGAAGCACGCATCTTTTCGATCATGGTAACCAGTTTGAAGGTACCGATGTGCGGCTTACTTACGTATAGGATCTCTTCTGGTGCACCAGCTGCAACGAACTCTTCAATTACTTTACGGCCGTAGTGTTTTGGATCTTTAACTTGGCTGTAAAGCTTACCGTCAGAGAATGTGCCTGCACCACCTTCACCATACTGTACGTTTGATTCCGTGTTCAAAGTTCGCTTACGCCAGAAACCAAAGGTATCTTTAGTACGTTCACGAACTTCTTTACCACGTTCAACGATGATTGGGTTGAAACCCATTTGAGCAAGTACTAGACCAGCGAACAGACCACAAGGGCCAAAGCCGATAACAACAGGGCGCTCAGTTTGGTGTTCCAACGCTTTGGCTACGAACTTATACTCCATGTCAGGAGTCACTTTGACGTGTGGGTCGCTGATGAAGGTTTCTAATAGCTCAGCTTCGTTTTCAACGAGAACATCCAGCGTGTAGATAAGCAGGATCTTTGATTTCTTACGAGCATCGTAGCCACGTTTAAAGATATTAAAAGAGATAACCTGATCTGAGTTGATGCCAAGCTTCGCTTCAATCGCTTGTTGAATGGCAGACTCTTCGTGGTCTAGTGGAAGTTTAATTTCGGTTAAACGTATCATTTCGATGTCTCGTTCTTGTAGGTGTCTTAGCTAGACCGCTTCTAGTGAATGCAGAGTTTGATGTAACACTGATGTTGGGAAGAAGTGATAAGCTCACAATGGCGCGCATTTTACGAGAATTTGATTTATCTGTCATACTAATTTGGAAACACGTAGCAAATAGGCATGATATTAGAGCCGTATGATGTTGAATTTTGCTTTGGGATGAGTATTATCCCCATTCTTCAATTTTGACTAACTTATAGAGCAGAGCATCATGGCATTTGTCGTAGGCGATAATTGTATTCAATGTAAATACACAGACTGTGTGGCAGTGTGTCCCGCAGATGCGTTCCATGAAGGCCCAAACTTCATGGTAATTAACCCGATCGAATGTATCGATTGTGGTTTATGTGTACCTGAATGTGATGCTCAAGCGATCTTCCAAGAAGATGAGCTGCCTGAAGATCAAAAGATCTTCATTGAAGTGAACGCAGAACTTGCTGAGATTTGGCCTTTGCAGACAGAAGTAAAACCAGCAATGGATGATGCGGAAAAATGGAATGGCGTGCCTGATAAATTGGCAATGCTAGAAAAGTAATTCTTAAAATCTTAAATTAAAAGGCGTACTGATTTAATCAATACGCCTTTTTTAATATCTGCACACTGTCGATTAGTCAGTGAGCGGGTGAGTGAGCTCTAACTATGCTGACGACGCATATTGTCAAGAATGATACCTGTCGCCATTGCTACGTTCAGAGATTCAGCGCCACCGAATGCTGGAATGGTAATCTTATCTGTTACGAACTTAGCTGCGTGTTCACGGATGCCGTGAGACTCGCTGCCCATCAGTAATATACCGTTCGCAGTAAAGTCAGTCTTATGAACGCTTTCGCCTTCTAAAAACGCACCATAAACAGGTAAGTTCGCTTGCTCTAAGTAAGCTGGTAAGTCCGTTTGGCTCACGTGTACTCGACCAAAGCTGCCCATCGTCGCGCTGATGGTTTTAGGGTTGTATGGGTCTGCGCAATCAATGCTCGCAACGATATTTTTAATGCCATACCAATCAGCTACGCGAATGATCGTACCTAGGTTGCCCGGGTCAGATACGCCATCAAGCGCAATCATCAAGCCTGTCGCTTCTGGTAATTCAACCTTTGGGATCTCAACCACGGCAATTGCCGCATTGTTACTGACTAAAGTGCTCGCTTTGGTTAGATCGTCTAGCGAGGCTTCAACACAATCAAACTCAATCAGTGATGCGTGATTTTCAGATAAGAAATCAGCAGTAGCAAAGACGTTCTTCACGACTAAGTCACTATTGAATAGCTCAAGAACGTTCTTTTCACCTTGAACTAGAAACAGGCCGTGGGCTTTACGTTGTTTCTTTTGGCCCAAAGCACGAAGGAGTTTTAATTGGTTTTTTGAAATCATGTTTTTATCCTAGATATAAGCCCGCGCATTATAGAGCAAAGGTTAGATAACCAAAAGTGCGATAAGCCAATGCGATCCATATAAAAACAAAAGCGCACTAAATAGTGCGCTCTTATAGGATCAACTTAAGCTCAACGGAACCTGATAAGCTTAACCTACCGATTAATACGGTACAGGATAGCGCTTAAAGACGGTGTTGATATCAGTCAGAACTTCTTCAGAAAGCGGCTTGCTGAACGCTGCTATATTCTCTTTAAGCTGTTCCATAGTGGTTGCACCAATAATGGTTGAGGTAACGCCATCCACTTGGTTACACCATGCTAAGGCGAGCTGACTTGGCGTGAATCCATGTGCGTTTGCCACTTCTACGTAGCCTTTAACTGCTTCATTAGCCAACTCAGTATCACGGAAAATACCTTTGCGCTGCATGTAAGTCCAACGGCTGCCTTCCGGCCTTGCGCCATCAATGTATTTGCCACTAAGCATACCGGCCGCCAAAGGTGACCACGGTAAGTAAGCGACGTCTTCATGCACGCAGTTTTCAATCAAATATGGCCAGTCTTTCGTGTGTAGCAAGCTGAATTCATTTTGGATAGAGACCATACGCGGCAAACCATGTTTCTCAGCTAACTTAAAGTAAGTGTTAATCCCCCAAGTGCTGTCATCGGATAGACCAACGTGGCGAATTTTGCCTGCTTTAATACAGATTGCAAGAGCTTGTAAGATCTCCAACATTTCAGCTTCATGCTGCTGTCGGTCGATGTCGCTAAAACGAATCTGGTTAGGAAAATGCTTACCGAAGTGCGGTGTTGTGCGATTTGGCCAGTGAAGTTGATACAGATCGATATAATCCGTTTGCAAGCGTTTCAATGAGGCATCCACAGCGGCGATCACCGCTTCACCAGAGATAGGGCCACCGTTACGAACCCAAGGCAATCCAGGGCCCGCAATTTTACTAGCAATGATTAACTCTTGGCGACGCTGTGGGTTGCGTGACAGCCAGTTACCGATAATCGTTTCGGTTTTACCATAGGTTTCTGGAGAAGGTGGTACTGCGTACATCTCTGCAGTATCAATAAAGTTAATGCCTTGGCTTAGTGCGTATTCAATTTGTTGGTCGGCTTGCTGTTGAGTATTTTGCAGCCCCCAAGTCATGCTCCCAAGACAAATTCGGGAAACGGGAATTTGACTACTTCCTAGTTTTGAATATTCCATTGAATTCAGGATTCCTGTTGTTGGGTTCTCTGGTACTCGCATTATAGTTTTGAAAAAAGGGCGAGTGATGGATAAAAACGAATATGAATTATTAGCACAAAATGGCGAGGCAAGGTATCGCTTGAGGCAGTTTAATGAGTCATTTTTCAGCGTCTGAGTAAGCGTGAGTGATGTGTGAAAAGTAACAAAAGCTTTGGAGCGAGAAACACATGTCAATGATTGGTAGTGTCAATGGAATTAAAAACAAATCGAGGGGAGAAGTACTGAAAATAAACAAGCTCTACCGGATAGTGAATAGAGCTCATTTATAAGAGGGTATGGTGTTAGATATACGTGATCTACTAGGCTGCGCTGGTATCAAATCCACCTTGGGTTTGCGCCTGCTTTAGAGCTTCCTGCCTTTGAACTTCTTTTTCAGTTAATACTGGTTGAATTTGTTCCTCAGAGGCTTGAGGAGAGAAAATGAAATATTTATTAATCGTCATAGCTACATCTCCGTCTAACGTATGACAGATTCTGCATCGGAGATAAATTGTGAACATCATCCACTTTATACTTTTTTTAGGCTGAGAGCGGAGGGCGTAGAATGTGTACAAAGCGATCTCTCATCATCCGAACGCAATACTGAACTGACGCAACCCTCTAGATTAAGTATAGGAAGCCGATCAAATTTCGCACAATAATGATTTGGAGCAAATACATAGATAGTCAGGGGCGTAAGATGAAACACCTCGCTACTGACTCTGTACACGTATTTATCTAATAATTAAGTCAGTAAATCAATTGCTTAATCCATGGTGAGATGAATTATGGAAAAGCTTGTAGAATGTTTCCTGAATTACGTTACTTTTGATACTAAATCCGATCCTTCGAATCAGCAGTGCCCAAGTTCTCCGGGTCAAATCACCTAATTGATGATGCCATCACAAGAAACGCCAGAATGCACTGAAGGCTATGAAGGTTTCTATCACTTGAAGTCAGCGGAAATGGGTGTCGCTCGCTCTGAGCTAGGTTACATTATTTGCGACTTTGAGCGCGAAGGTGTAGAAGCGCGTAAGGCATTCATGCAACAGAAAGTCGATGAATTGAATGAGCGCCTTGAGAAAGGGCATGTGAAATTGGTTCTTACCGATAGCTACTTCAATATGAAAGAGATGGTTGAACCCCATCAACATATTATTGAGTTGGTGAAGCAAGCGATGATCGAGTACGATGTGGAACCGATGATCAAACCGATACGAGGTGGTACAGACGGTGCTCGCTTGTCATTCATGGGCTTGCAATGCCCGAATATCTTTACTGGAGGTTACAAATTCCAAGGTATTCATGAGTTCATCACTATTCAGGGTATGGAACAAGCGGTAAAAGTGATTGTTGAGTTATCGCAACGCACAGCCGCTCACTACCAAAAATAGCGGCCTTTAACGCGATATCTCTTTGTATTTTTAAAACTATTCAATAATACTCTCTTTAAGCAAAAGGGAGTATGCGATGAAAAAGTCAGTTTTACTCTGCACCCACTTAGCCGTGGGTGCTGTTGGTTTTGGGCTTGGTGTTTACGCATTACCCATCTTAATTGAGCCTGATTTTCCATCTTCGAGCTCGGTTGAAGCGATCAGCCAACAGGCCATTTATACTGGTGAGTTCAGCAAAGACCGCCAAGACAGTGATTTCTTACACTGGGGCGAGGGTATCGTTTCGGTTTCAGAAAGTGCAATTGCGTTTGAAGGCGAACTTGCTCCAGGGCCGGACTACAAGGTTTACCTATCTCCTAAGTTCATTGAAACCGAGCAAGTCTTTAATGGTAGTAAGAGCGAGTTACTCAGAGTCGGAGATGTCAAAACATTTGACCGGTTTATGGTTGAACTACCGGAAGGTACTGATCTTAATCGATTTAATACCGTTGTGATTTGGTGTGAAACCTTTGGCCAATTTATTACTTCTGCCAAAATAAAATGATAGCCTTCTAGGGCGTGTTGATCTTTCGAGCTGATTTTCGCAGCGAGTTGCTGGGTATTTATATAAGACAGAGGCGTCGATGTGTAGCTAGCCTACATGAGAAGCCGATAACGTAGTAGAAATGATCAGCAAACGCTGCCCGAAGGGTTCGAGCTGGGCGCCCCCGCAAAAAGCTTTTTACTCTTTGGTGAGGGAGATTTGCTTAGAATGGCTATGCTACATCTCCCTCGCTGCGATTAAAACGCTTTTGACTAGGCGCCCTGTCTGAACAAAATTTAACCGCGAAAGGTCAACACGCCCAAATAGTTAATACCAGAATGAATACGAGCGCTCAGGAGTTGAGCGCTTTTACATAGCACTGATATTAGCGGCTTTATTGTAAAGCGAACCGTCGTAAAGCTAAATGTTGTAATGCTAAGGATTAAGTAATGGAAAAAGTGTGGCAAGTCATAGATTTTCTACTCGCTCATAAGTTTATTTTTAGTGCGCTGATTATCAGTCTGGTTTTAATCATCCGCCGAATCACCTTGTCTCAAATTAGGGGTGATGTTGCTTTCCTTAGCGAAGACCAACGTAATTGGATGTCCCGCACTAAAAACGGCACCTTTACGATTATTGTAATTACGCTTTTCCTCCTCTGGAAGTCTGAAATCAGTGAGTTTGCTCTCTCTGTAACTGCGATTGCCGTTGCGATCGTAGTCGCTTCAAAAGAGATCATTTTGTGTTTCACCGGCTCGATTCAACGTGCTAGCTCACGATCTTTCCGAATTGGTGATTGGATTGAAGTGGGCAAAATTAGTGGTGAAGTGATCGAACACAACTTGATGGCGACAGTGATTCAGGAAATCGACCTTTATCACGGGCAATACCACTTTACTGGCAAGACGGCCACGCTACCTAACAGCATGTTCTTTACTTACCCAGTGAAGAATCTCAACTTCATGAAACGCTACGTTTATCATAGCTTCACGGTGACAGTGAAAGACTTCGTCAACCTCTACCCAATGGTACCTGGCTTAATCTCGAAGATTGAAGAGCATTGTGAAGAGTTCATTGATGTTGCGCGTCGTTATAACAGCGTCATTGAAAAGCACGCTGGCGTCGACCTTCCGGGCTCTGAGCCTCACATTCACATCACAAGCAGTTCGACGGGGGAACAAGAGGTCCATTTTATGATTTTCTGTCCAACTGAGAAGGCGGTTCACTTAGAGCAAGAGATTCGTAGAGACTTTATGGAAGAATACTCTGAAGCATTTCCTGTCAGTGCTTAATTCTGCGGTCCGCTGAGCTCCAAACCAAAGAAAGCCGAGAGCGCTAATATCGACTCTCGGCTTTTTTGTTCTTGCTATCTGTTCGTTTAGTCTAGGTCAGCCAGTGGCAACCAATCGACTTGTACGCTTGCTTGCTCAAACATATCTTGGCTCACCTTGATTTTGTCTCCCCAGCGAGAAAGGAAGTCTTCACTTTGCTCTGGGCAGTGGACTGCAGAAATACCTGTCTGAATAATCTTTGCTGCACAGTTTGGACAAGGGAAGTGAGTCACCCAGATTTCACAGCCGTCTAAATCACGCTTGGCAAACAAGATTGCGTTCTCTTCTGCGTGAAGTGTTTTCAGGTATTTCATCTCACGATCGTCAGTGTCTGCACTATCTGATACGCCATGAGGGTAGCCATTAAAGCCAACTGAAACAATACGGTTGTGTTTGGTGATAACTGCACCAACTTGAGTGGACGGATCTTTACTCCAGGAACCGACTAATTCCGCCATTTGATAGAAACGTTTTGCCCATTTTGAAATCATTCGAATTACCTTAACAAGGAAGTATGAGTTTTTATTATTGAAACCAGCTTATGTTAGACAATATATGCAGAGAGGGGAAGTAACAAACATATATTTGATCATGAATTGTTGATGGTTTGTAAAGGGTTGATATATATCCAATTTCAATTTACAAGTTGAAACACTTTTATCTTTATTTACCTATTCACGGTAGCTCATTATGAGGGTTGGACGATCCCGATTGCTATTATCCTGGTTGTATCGGTCGCGACTCTGGATTCCTTTTTGGCGCTGAAACTTACGGGCACGCCGCTAAACTTGTATGCGTAAATAGGTTTGGTTCTCTTGATAGCCTTGGCAGCAAAGAACGCAATTTTGATTGTGGAATTTGCGAAGGTCAAGCGTGAAGAGAAAGACGCACCAATCGACGATGCAGCTGTGAAGGGCGGTACGCTACGTTTCCGTGCTGTGAACATGACCTCTTGGTCGTTTACCTTGGGTATCTTCCCACTAATCTTTGCAGCCTTTGCAGGTCATGTGAGCCAAAACTCTCTGGGTATTTCATTGATCGGTGGTCTGTTATGTGTGTTGTTGGCGGGTACTTTCCTAATCCCAAGCATCTATGCATTTGTACAACGTAAGCGAGAAAGCACATGGCGGTAATACTAAATTAGTGCCACTCGATGATGAGTAGAAGAACTCACTTTTCATAAAGCGGATTCTTCTTAAAATAAATCCTAGTAAAAATTGAGGCTCAACAGTGTGCTAAGCCTTTTTTATTACTCAGATGTATAAAAACGCTTTTTATATAATCAAGTTCTTATTATGTGATAGAGC
Source organism: Pseudoalteromonas sp. G5_S1_14_S5 (assembly GCF_054968605.1). Taxonomy (NCBI): domain Bacteria; kingdom Pseudomonadati; phylum Pseudomonadota; class Gammaproteobacteria; order Alteromonadales; family Pseudoalteromonadaceae; genus Pseudoalteromonas; species Pseudoalteromonas sp. G5_S1_14_S5. The sequence continues at coordinate 93,362 of NZ_JBQKUM010000005.1, forward strand.
TAACACTCTATTTTTGGTTTTCTAATAAAATGATGTTTTATTGCTAACTGTCTGTTTATTAATGAAATATAGGTATTCGGCTAACGCTTGTATGCTCGAAACCATTTGCACAATAGTGTGAACTGTTTCAAAATTACGAAGTTATATTGAAATTTTTTGTGCATTGAGGTTCTTATGAAGGTCATTGATTTATTTAAACACCGAGGCGACAGCTTGTCATCGCAACACTCAGAGTTTATGCAATGGATGTCTCCAGCTCTTAGAGATTACTGGGGCGACTTTCTGAACCGCACGCAAAATAGCCACTTTTTTGCATGGGTTCGTGATCACCATAAACCTGCGGTAAATGAAGATGTGCCAGTCGAGCAGCAAATCGTATTGAAGCCAGAAGCACAACTTGTGTTTGACGAGCTGAACGAGAAGATTGGTGAAGTTATTCATACTGGTGACTGGATCAATGTAAGCCAAGATCGTATTAACCAATTTGGTCTTGTGACTGAAGATATGCAGTGGATCCATACTGAGCCAGAGAAAGCAGAAACTGATTCTCCTTTCAAAACGACGATCGCGCATGGTTTCCTAACTTTGTCTCTGCTTCCTCGTTTGACTGACAGCGTTGATCCTGACAAGTCTCAATTTCCAACAGCTAAAATGGTTGTGAACATTGGCCTTAACCAAGTTCGTTTCCCATACCCTGTAAAATCGGGCAGTAACGTTCGTGCGAAAAGTACGTTAACGAAAGTAACACCAATTAAGAAAGGTCTAGAGATCGAACGCGAGATTCGCGTAGAAATCGAAGGTGTTCGTCGACCTGGTGCGGTTATCATTTCAGTGATTCAACTTCACTTCTAAGTGGTTTGTAACTAAGCGATTTATAAAGATTCAAAAAAGAGAGAGCGTGATGCTCTCTCTTTTTGTATTCATAAGATACAACTTACTCACTCATTTACTACTTAATGCGAGTGTAGCCGTATTCCTCAATAAGGTCTTGGCCTTGTTTAGATTTCACAAACTTGATGAAATCTTTGCTCTCTTCAGAAACCGAATCAATTTTGTGCAGCAACAAGAATGGGCGAGCTAGCTCATAGCTATGGTTAGCGATGTTTTTAGATGTCGGTTCTACACCTTCAAAAGTGATGGCCTTGATTGAGCGATCAATTGAGCCAACAGAGATAAAACCAATCGCGTGCGGGTTGTGGTTCACGATGGTTTTAACCATGCTATTACTGTTAACTACCAAGTTATTTGGATTGATGTCAGACACTAAACGGTCGTTAATGATCTTCGTTAAACCAAGCAAGCTTTCGAAGCTGTAGCGTGAACCTGACGATGCTTCTCGAGTTACCACCGCGATAGGCTGATCGGCACCACCCACTTCTTTCCAGTTGGTGATTTTGCCTTTGTATATATCAAACAGCTGTTCGCGAGAAACGTTATTTACGCTATTTGAGCGGTTAGTTACAACAGCTAAGCCGTCAAAAGCAATTGGGAATACTTTGAGTTTGTCGCTCTGTTCTTGATCAGTTAGGTAACGTGAACTCATACCAACATCAGCCACACCTTTATTAACCAAGGTAATACCCGCTGTCGAGCCGATGCCCTGAACCGCGATATAGCTCTCAGGGTGAGTCTTGTTGTACTCCTCTGCTAATACGTCCATCACTCGAGAAACAGAAGTGGAGCCCGAAATATTGGTTTCTTGCGCTAAAACAGCTTGAGAAGACAGGGCTAAGGATAAAAGAGAGGCAAGCGCGACTCGTAACATAAACAACTCCTAGTTAATAACATTTGTCGCATATCATAGGTGGGTTATATGACACTTTTGTGAAATTCCATATGCTTGCCTTATAGTGAAAAGGGCTAATGAATGTTCGGTTTGAGACCCCTCACGTGAGTAAGACGGGTTTATGGGAGCGTGGTCGGGATTTTGTTGGGGTGGGTTCGCTAAAATCTCGGTTGAGTCCTAAGCTTTCAAAAGGGATTCCAACTTTGAGAATTTCTATGAAGTTACAAGGAGTGTTATGTCCGTCATCCATATAGAACTTAATCGTCTTCTCGTTGGGGCTGAAAAGCTCTGTACTTCCCGTAATAGCAGTTTACCTGTTGAGTTAGGCAAATCCTTATTTGAAGAATGTGAGGGCGGTGTGATGTTCTCACAGGCGCATTATCTGCTCGACTCATCTCATAGTGATTACACAAACGACATTGCCTGCGTGACTTTTGATGAGCCGTCAGCATGTTGGCTGATTACAGTGCCATTAGAAGATGATGCACAGTCTGATACTGTGGCTTGGGGACCTTACCCTTATCTTCCTAAATCGAAAGACCTTGAAGCAGTGTTAGCTGAGATTGAAAAAGATCCCAAATCGTACTTTTGGTCATAACCACCAACCTTATGCCTTAGCTGGTGGTGATACAACGCCTAAATCTATCGGCTTAGATTTGCCGAAACCAAATCTTTTATCTCAATTTATTTAAATTCTTTAAACCTGTGGTTTCACGCTTTGCAATTGAGATTGTGCGATAAGTGAACGGAAATCTCTCGGTGTTTTTCCGTGATACGTTTTAAAGGCTGTACTGAAATGCGCAGCGCTCTTAAAGCCAGATTCATAAGCGATTTGGGTAATGGATTTGGTCGACGTTCTTAGTTGCGTTGCGGCATGAGCAATACGCTTAACCTTCAATAAGTTTGAAAACGAAAGGTCTTCAGCCGATAAACGGCGTTTCAGTGTGGCTGGCGACATGCCCATGTAACTGGCGAGCGTATCCAAAGAGATATTGTTTTCAATATTCTGTTCAATGTAGTGAATGACTTTTTGTGTGACCGTTAACCTTGAAGCTCGTGCGATGATAACCAGTAGAGCTGGGTATTGTTCGACCATCAGTGAGAGCAGACCTAACCCTAATTGAGTGAGTGCGTAGTCATTTTTAGTTGAAGAATGAGCTAAAGACATGATGAGGTCTTTCAGTTCGCAGATCTCGGTGTCGGTTTGGTTGAATTAGATGTACTGGTTGGGGACTCGAGTGGACTCTAGAACACTGAATTGGTTGATGAATTTCTGGAAAATATCTAAATCAAAATCTAAGCAGGTTGCGCTGAATTCGCCATTTACTGTATCTACTGTGATGTCTTTAATCTGGCCGGAGTTATAAAGTGTGAAATCGCCTGCCTGCAATGAGGCTTCGGTGCCATCGGGGAGCATGAAAGAGATACTGCCTTTTGAAACGATGAAAATACCATTTTTAGAGGCGGGGTACCGCTCTCGCTTCCTGGGGATGAAGTTTCTGAATTGAGTAACTGTTATTGATGACATAATGTGCTTCTTTGACGTTGTAAACGAGTTGCTTATTAATTTTAGTATTGTTTAAGCATGAGACATTTACAAAAAAGGCGCTAATAAATAGCGCCTTTAGAAGTGAACCTTTGAAGCTTTCGGCTTTGAAAGCCGTAACCTTAGAAGCTCTAATCGTTAAAGCTATTAAGCTTCGGTTTCGATTGTTGTTTCGGGCTCGCTAGGCAAGTCCGCAAAGACTTGAGTAGGCTTTGCTACTAAATTACGGTTTTCCTGATTAACTCCAGAGAGAACGACTTCTAAAACGTCTCCCAGTTTGTATACCATTTCTTTATCGATAGATACAGTACCCATATCACTGTTGCACTCGATTCTTTCTTTATTATCAAGAATGAGAGAACCAGGGATAAATGCAGCGGCACCATTCTCTAGCAAGCGAACACGCATACCTGCACGGTTAATGTCGAAGATCTCTGCTTGGAAGCGTGTTTCTTCTGCTGGTGCGTTAGCTAGGGTGCGAGCATATAACCAATCACCAACATTACGCTCAGCCATACCGTGATGGCGGCGGTGTAGTGCAAGTTCATCACCGATAGTCTCATCTGGTGTTTGAATTGGTGCTTTGCCAAGGATATGCGCTTTCAGCATACGGTGATTAATCATGTCGCCGTATTTACGAATTGGAGAAGTCCATGTCGCGTAAATGTCTAGACCCATTGCGTAATGTGGTGCAGGTTCATTGCTGATCTCACTGTACGCTTGGAATTTACGGATACGGTTGTCGTAGTAATTGCTGTCAAGTGAACCTAACCAGCGACGCAATGCTGAAAAACCTTCAAGAGAAACGATCTGCTCTTCTGTAAACGGTGTTGTTGCTTGTGGGTTAACCAGTTCAAGAACGTCTGTAACTTTCTCGGCTTTGAAACCAGAGTGGCAGTTGAACACACCTTGGTTAAAGCTTTCTTTTAACACTCGACCTGCACAGATGTTTGCGCTGATCATCGACTCTTCAACCAACTTGTTCGCACTACGACGCATATCTGCGTGAATAGCAACAACATCGTTATCTTCACTTAGTTCAAAGCGGTAGTCAGGGCGATCTGGGAATACCACTGCGTTCGCCGAGCGCCATACTGAACGTGCTTGTGCAAATTCGTGTAGGTCAGAAACAATCGCTGCGATCTCTTCAGATGGTTGCCACTTCTCTGAGGTACCTGTTTCTAGCCAATCTGATACGTTGTCGTACGCTAGACGAGCGTGAGATTTAATGTTCGCTGCAAAGAAGTTGATGTCATCGCCAATAACGCCATCTTTAGAGACAGTCACTGTGCAGCATAGAGCTGGGCGAACTTCATTCTCGATAAGCGAACATAAGTTGTCTGCAAGGTCACGAGGTAACATTGGGATGTTACGACCAGGTAGGTAAATAGTGAAGCCACGCTCGCGAGCTACTTTGTCCATTACATCATCTGGAGAGATGTACGCTGTTGGATCAGCAATCGCGATAGTCAGTTCAAAATCGCCGTTCTCTTTCTTTTTCGCGTATAGCGCATCGTCCATATCTTTTGTGCTTTCGCCATCGATAGTCACAAAAGGAACATGGGTCATGTCTACACGTTCAAGATCAGCATCATCGTTGATCTGCCAGTTGTCGATACCTTCCGGCTCGCTGTTTGGAAGGTCGTTTTGTGCGAGAGTTACCCACCAAGGTGCGATCTTGTCGTCAGCGTCAGTGATCTTTTCTGAGATTTGCGCCAAGAAGCCATTATCGCCTTTTAGCGGGTGCTGAATGATGTGTGCAACAACCCAGTCGCCTTCTTTTAGCGTCTCAGGGTTTAAACCTTTCTGAGCTTTAGCTTTAAGTTGCAGCTTTTTCAGCTGTGGGTGATCAGGAACAACGTTAAGTCGACCTTTGAACAGCTTTACTCGTGCGATGAATCGAGTAAGACCTTGTTCCACTAACTCTTCTGGCTCAGCTACTTCACGCTCCTTTTCAGTACGGATGATAGCGACTACTTTGTCACCATGAATGCATTTCTTCATATACGGTGGTGGGATGAAGTAGCTAGTCTTGCTATCTACTTCTAGAAAACCAAATCCTTTTTCAGTGGCTTTGATTGTGCCTTCCTTTTTCGGGAGGGTTTCTTGGATTTGTTGCTTAAGCTGAGCGAGTAGAGGGTTATCTTGAAACATCTTACTTTTATCTTACGAGAACAATTGAGCACACTATAATCATTGCGAGGCCTGATTACTACTTAAAGCCGAAAGGAGCGCAAATTAATTGCTATCTTATTTACAAGGGCGTGTTGATCTTACGAGCTGATTTTTGCAGCGAGTTGCGGGGTATTTATACAAGGCAGAGGCGTCGATGTGTAGCTAGCCTACATGAGAAGCCGATAACGCAGTAGAAATGACCAGCAAAAGCTGCTGAAGGGTTCAGCTAAAAGCGTTTTACTCTTTGTTGAGGGAGATTTGCTTAGAATGACTAGGCTACTTCCCCCTCGCCGCGATTAAAACGCTTTTATCTTAAACAAAATTTAACCACGAAAGGTCAACACGCCCTAGGTTCAATTCAATTGATGTAAACGGCTATGACGAGATATTCATCAAGTTTTGACGATATGATAGCCAGCATTGAAAGAAAACCGAAAAATATGTGATGTGATTCAATTTTTTCTGGCTTTTTTTATGCATTTAAGGAATAATCCGCCTCCCTTAGACGTCCCTAATGGCTTGAAGTGTTTTATTACTGCTTCGTAACTCTGAATGGAATCAGTATCTGATTGGATCAGTATTGGAAATGGTAGAGCTCCCGGGACCTTTTGTTTACTTATATATAGTGGGATCCCAATGTCCGAATCTGTAATTCAATTTAATGAATTAGCCCTAAACGAAAACATCCTTTCAGCTCTTGATAGCATGGGTTTCGTTTCTCCAACTCCAATCCAAGCAGCAGCTATTCCTCTTCTTCTTGAAGGCCGTGACGCACTAGGTAAAGCACAGACTGGTACTGGTAAAACAGCAGCATTCTCTCTGCCTTTACTAAACAAAATCAATCTAAACCAACACAAACCACAAGCAATCATCATGGCTCCTACTCGTGAGCTAGCGATCCAAGTTGCTGCGGAAATCAAAAACCTAGGCCGTGACATCAAAGGTCTTAAAGTTATTGAAATCTACGGTGGTGCTTCGATCGTTGACCAAATGCGCGCTCTAAGCCGTGGTGCTCACATTGTTGTTGGTACTCCAGGTCGTGTTAAAGACTTACTAACTCGTGACCGTCTACACCTAGATGAAGCACACACATTTGTTCTTGATGAAGCAGATGAAATGCTAAAAATGGGCTTCGTAGATGACGTTACTTGGATCCTTGAGCAAGCGCCAGAATCTGCACAACGTGTACTATTCTCTGCAACTATGCCTCCAATGGTTAAGACTATTGTTGACCGTTACTTACGTAACCCTGCAAAAGTTGACGTTGCTGGTACTAACCACACAGTTGATAAAGTAGCGCAGAACTTCTGGGTTGTTAAAGGCGTAGAAAAAGACGAAGCAATGTCTCGTCTTCTAGAAACTGAAGAAACTGACGCGTCAATCGTATTCGTACGTACTCGTCAAGATACTGAGCGTCTAGCTGATTGGCTATCTGCACGTGGCTTTAAAGCTGCTGCACTGCACGGTGATATTCCTCAATCTCTACGTGAGCGCACTGTTGATCACATCAAACAAGGTGTTATCGATATCCTAGTTGCAACTGACGTTGTAGCTCGTGGTCTTGATGTTCCACGTATCACTCACGTATTCAACTACGACATCCCATTCGATGTTGAATCTTACATCCACCGTATTGGTCGTACTGGCCGTGCTGGACGTAAAGGTAAAGCGATCCTTCTGGTTCGCACAAACCAAATTCGTATGCTTCGCACAATCGAGCGCGTAACTAAGTCTACAATGGAAGAAATCCAACTTCCTCTACGTGACCAAGTTGCTGCTGCACGTGTTGCTAAGCTTGGCGCTGAGCTTGAAACAGAGAAAGAGAGCAAAGCTCTAGAAAACTTCGCAGGTCTTATTACTACTCTGCAAGAGTCTCTAGACGTTGATGCAGCTACTCTAGCTGCAATGCTTCTTAAGCGTCAGCAAGGTAAGAGCCCACTGTTCTACATTGGTGAAGACCCAATGATCGCTGCTATCGAGCGCGACAAGAACCGTCGTAAAGAGCGTCGTGAAAACCGTGATAACGGTGGCCGTGATTTCAGCAACCAAGATTGGGATACTTACCAACTACAAGTTGGCCGTGAGCAAGGTGTTCAGGTTAAAGATATCGTTGGCGCACTAGCAAACGAACTTGGCCTAACTAAAGGTTCTATCGGTGCTATCAAACTGGACCAAGGTTCAACTTACGTTCAACTGCCAAAAGCAATGAACTCTGAAACTGCTGGTAAACTAAGCAAGTTACGCATCCGTCAAAAAGAAGCTGGTGCTGTTGTTGTAGACTTCAACGATTTCCGTGAACCACGTCGTGGTAACGGTGGCCGTGGCGGTCGTGATGGTGGTCGTGGTGGTTACCGCGGAAACCGTGATGGTAATCGTGAAGGCGGTCGCGGTGGATACCGTGGTAACCGCGATGGCAACCGTGAAGGTGGCCGTGATGGCGAGCGTCGTTTCGACCGTAACCGTGGTGGCGATCACCGTGGCAACTACCGTGGTGAACGTGGTCATGGCAACGGCGGTAACCGTGGTCGTCGTCCAGAGCGCAACGAAGGTTAATCAACTTATAGCTTAGACGCTCTAGTCTAGATACTGAATTTAAAAGCCGAGCATAATGCTCGGCTTTTTTGTGCCTGCTTGTTTTAACTCCCGGGGGAAGGGATCAATCACTCTATCTTGCTCCGTAACGTAACTGTCTAGCGTTGTAAGGCCATACTTAAATTATGTGCTACAGGTAAGTAGTAGTAATAAAAGCCTCTCGAATTGCTGTGTAATCTGCTTACGCTGGGCTCAACTTCTAGAGAATGTAGAGTGTTGGACGGGGCGAGTACAGTTGCTTTGTTTCATGATTCTGACCGTCTATCGGAACACTCAAATTAAGTTAAAAATAGTTTAAGCAGCCGTTTGCTTTGTCGGTTTTTCGTTTTCATATTTAACTATTTTTTAATTTTGCTCTCGAAATAAATAAAATAATGACTAAGATCAACTTAATTGTGTTCATTAAGTGATTTTTTCGAAACAAAAGTTGAAAGATTCAAAAATTATTGAATAATGGGCTTAACTAAAATTGAAGTAAACACTTCATCTAATTCGTACTGAAACAGGATCCATATCCAATGTCTAATTCGTTTGTTCTGGTTATTAACTCGGGTAGTTCATCCCTAAAATTTGCTGTCATTGATTCTGTTTCTGGTGAAGCAGTGTTGAGTGGCTTAGGGGAGTGTTTTGGTCTTGAAGATGCTCGTATGAGCTGGAAATACCAAGGTGAGAAAACTGAAATTGCTATTCAGGGTGAAGTTAGCCACCACAAGATTGCTATTGGCAAATTGGTAGGCCTGATGGAAGACCTTGGTTTCACGGCTGATATCGTTGCTATCGGTCACCGTATCGTTCACGGTGGTGAGAAGTTCACTCAGACTGTTCGCATTACTGAAGAAGTAACGAACGAGATTGAAAGCCTATCTGATCTTGCTCCACTTCATAACCCAGCAGGTGCTATCGGCATCCGCGCTGCGATTGAAGCTTTCCCTTCTCTGCCTCAGTTCGCTGTATTTGATACGGCTTTCCACCAAACAATGCCACAACGTGCATTTACTGGTGCAATCGCTAAAGAGCTATACACAGACTTCGGGGTGCGTCGCTACGGCTTCCACGGTACTAGCCACTATTTCGTAAGCCGTGAAGCTGCGAAGATGCTAAACAAGCCTGTTGAAGAATCTAGCTTCATCTCTGTTCACCTAGGTAACGGCGCATCGGTATGTGCTATCAAAGACGGTAACAGTGTTGATACATCAATGGGTTTCACACCGCTTTCAGGCCTTATGATGGGTACTCGTTGTGGTGACTTAGACCCAGGTATCATCGAATACTTACTTAAGAAAGGTTGGTCACAAGAGCAAGTCTTCAACTCTCTTAACAAGGAGTCTGGCTTCCTAGGCGTGTCTGGTCTAACGAGCGATGCTCGTGGCATTTTGGAAGCTATGGAAGAGGGCCATGAAGGCGCTAAGCTGGCTTTCGAAGTATTCACATACCGCGTAGCTAAATACGTTGCTTCTTACCTTGCAACACTAGACTCTCTAGACGGCATCATCTTTACAGGTGGTATCGGCGAGAACTCTCTACCAATCCGTCGTGAGATCCTGAAAAACCTTAAGATCCTAGGTTTTGTTGAAGATGTTGCTGGCAACGAAGGTGCTCGTTTTGGCGCAGATGGCATTATTGCTAAGTCTGAGATGCTAGATGCCGTAGCGATGGTTATCCCAACTAATGAAGAGTTTGTGATTGCTCAGCAGTCGGTAGAACTTCTGTAATTGATATTAAAACGAAATACCGATATGCGAGTCTAGTGGGCTCGCTTTTTTCTAATCATATGTTCGAGCGGCTATTGTTAAGCTGTATATAACGTCACACTCATTACTTTCTTTAAATCAGTATGGCTTTTGATGACTTGTTTGTGCTATCCAGAAGTTTGTTATCGATGGTGTGATTATCGAAAAGCTTTATCCTAATTAAATATGTCTCGTTGCAGACATTTTTGTTCAGAACTTGTTCAAGAAATACAAAGGGGAACCAAACGAATCGTTTAAAGTTATTCGATTAGTAACGGTTGTAATAAGTTCAGTCTTGCTTTTTCCCTCTCCATCCTCTCTTCTTTATCTATCGATAGTGCAGAGCTTTCAACCCCGAATAACTCTACTCTTTTATCGATAAAAATTATTTTATCTTCTTCTGACGGGTCACCAAGTTTTTCGATAAATATGTTATCCAAAGACCATGTATGTTTACCTTTATCTAGGTCTTTTAGTAATGCAGCATCTACTTTAAACATATTTTTCATACGTTTATTAGACTCGGACTTATATTGTTCACTTGTTAGAATGGCAATAGGTATATCATCTCTCAATAACAGAGCTCGTATCATAAAATAACCCAGTTCAGCGCTCTCAAGTCGATAATTTATTGCCATATGGTTATGTTCGTATAATGGGTACGGGTCAATATGTAAGTCACCTTGTATCACGCTTAGAACGTCAAGCTGTAATCTAAATTGGTTTGAAGTAACGTTGTCTATCACAGTGATGATAATTGGTAGCTCATAGTCAGAAAGTTGTAATTGAAGGCTTGTTGGAGGTCTCTGATGGGATATCGCGCTATGATTCACAAGGACTTGTAAAGGATTTGGCCCGCTTAATGAAACTGTAGCGACATCGTTTGTTGTATAGACTTTTTTATCGAAGCCAACGGAAAATGCTATACCTGCTCCAGCGAATATGTTGGGATACTCAGGGAGTGAATCAACTTCAGACACATCAAAGGGTTGTGAATAGTTAGGAAACAAGGTGTCATGTTGTACCCTAGAGCTCAATGACTCAGAAAGGGCAACTTTATTTAGCAAATCTATATCTTCTGGCTGTAGAGAGTTGATAGTCTTTTCTACATTGTCAGTTTTATTCTGAGAGATTACGGGAACTGTATTGTGATTAGCACCTCCGGTATCTAACTTAAGGTTCTTTGAACTGAGGAATGTAGGAGTAGACACATCAAGCGCAGACTTTTTAACCAATAAGGACAAGGCGGCGCACGCCGCAATAATTAGGGTTAGAGTTGATAGCGTGCGCAACATAGCAATGTATTACCTGAGCTTGGAAAGTAATTCTGAGATACTTGAGTTGTTGGTATTACTAACAAACTTATATTCTTTCTTCCAAATCCAGTAGCCTGAAGTTTCACTGTTCTCGGATAAACTGTCATTGAAAGGGATAGTACCGAACTTGACTAACTCATTATTAGTAAGTTTCCGATCAGACAAAATATTACCGTGTGTAGCGATTCGTGAACCTAACCATGGATAGAAGTTGTTACGGCGATTTTTATTACTCATACCATTGGATTGATAGCCAGTTTGCCCCGACATGGCTATCATCTGGCTACACGACGAAGTTTTATTAGTAGCTTTCGAACCACATTGTGAGTGAAGTGGAACTAGGTCATCTGCATCACCAACTAAAAGACCCATATTGATTAAATAATCGGTGAACCAATTTTTTTTGCCTGAAGATATGACACGAAGTCTAGGTATTGAACTGTAGCGAGATGATGAATTAGTCAACGAACTTGCATGGTGAGTAGTCAATTCATTCACAAAACCCAAACCCTTGTTTGTACTTCCAAAAACTAGTGCGGTTAGCCAATCATTATCAAAGTAAACTGCGTGGTTTGATAACTCAGTGCCACCACTAGCACCGGCGAAGTCAATACTCATTTCGATTTTTAATGGTGACTTCCCTTCAAAAGCTAACCAAGCTTTCTGGTACTTCAGAATGTACTCTTTGATCAAATCACCAGAGGAATGGGTGACAAATACAATATTCTGGTCTCCGAATTGTTTTTTTATATTGGTGACATGCTCAGCCAGGATTGGCTTTAACTCTGTAAAGGTTAAGTGGGAGGGCCAACCAACACAGTAAGAAGCCATTCTGCGGATTTCATAATTTATAGGACATCGATCTAAATATTGTTCCCGGCTTGGCGGATTCGACAAATCAGAAAATTGAAAACCATGTACTAAAACGACACGCTTTCCATTTAATCCTTCCTCACCTAGCCACGCTGCATTAGCAATTCCGTAAAAAAGTGAATAAGTGATTAATAAACCCAACCAGATTTTAGTCGAACGAGAGCTGAATAAGATAGAAAACTTATTGATCATGTCAAATCCTTATTGATAGTTTTGTTATCACCAACTGGGACAGTACAAAAAACAACCATGCAATGTCAATAGATCTAACGCACGTTTTTTAAACACCCATGAACCCAAGGGGCGAGGTTTTAATGTTCGAAGTTCCAAGGTAGCGCATCGATATCAGCCTCAGCTTTTGCATGCTCTTTCGTGAATTTGACCATGTAGTCATAGAGGATAAGGTCGTTGTGTAGTAGTCAACTAAAATTGGCCACGGTTTTAGAGTTGTT
>NZ_JBQKUM010000006.1:0-101633 GCF_054968605.1 Pseudoalteromonas sp. G5_S1_14_S5
GCTCAATGAGCGGCATTTTTGTAGCTGTAGCTAGCGTAATTTAGAATTACTTGTTTGCGACTTTTAGACCTGCGTTTACATCAACGATGTCTTGCTCGCTTAGTGTACCAATGGCTTGACGAAGCTGAAGCACACTTAGGATGTAGTTGTAACGAGCGTCTGAAAGGTTTTTGTTCGCATCGTACAGACGACGGGTTGAGTCTAGTACGTCAACGATGGTACGAGTACCTACATCGAAACCTGCTTCTGTTGCTTCAAGAGCCGACTGAGCAGAAACAACAGATTGTTCGTAAGCGCGTAGAGCACCAATTGAAGCACTGATGTTATTGTTGAATGCACGTACGTCTTTAACAACGCTACGGTAAGTTGCTTCTAGATCTTCACTTGCTGCAACGTAGTTGTATTCAGCCTGTTTGGTTAAAGAAGTTGTGTTACCACCAGTGTATAGAGGCACTACTAAGTTCAAACCGATATTCAGGTTGTCTTGGTCATAATCTTGAGAGCTGTTGGATTGATCAGCCAGAGCATAGCTACCGTCTAGCGTTAGACTCGGTAGGTGACCAGAGCTTGCTAGAGAGATGTTGTCTTTTGCTACATCTTGAGAGATTCGTGCAGCTAATAGACTAAGGTTCTTTTGCTCAGCTTGTTCTACAAGCGCTACAGCTGATTCTGAAGACTTGCTCGCTGAGAAGCGGTCGGTATCTAGGATGCTTAGTTGAGAGTGCTCTTGACCTGTAATTTCACGTAGACCTTCGTAGCTGTTCGTCAGAGTGTTCTCTGCCAGTACTTCATCTGCTAAAACGCCATCGTATTGAGCTTGCGCATCATGTACATCGGTAATTGCAGAAAGACCTACTTCAAAACGTTGCTTAGTTTGCTCTAGCTGACGAGCAACGGCTGCTTTTTCAGCACGGACAAACTCTAGGTTGTCTTGAGCACGAAGTACGTCGAAATAAGCTGTCGCTGTACGCAGGATCAACGCTTGTTGCTCTGCCGCGTATGCTGAATCAGCCTGGCGAGCTGTTTTCTCGGCGGTGTCTAGAGTTATCCATGAAGAGCGTTTGTAAAGCTCTTGAGAAAAACCAATCGCAGCTCCCCAAGTATTGTTATCGATACTTGAACTACCAACACCAGACGTGTTTCGGTCACCACGATTAATATCGTAGTTTGCTGTTAGATTAATTTGAGGTAGCAAGTCACTACGGCTTGACGTTACTGCTTCAAAAGCGGCATCGCGCTGCGCTGCTGAACGAAGAAGTTGTGGATCGTTCTGTTTTGCTTGGTCATAAACTTCAGCTAGCGTATCAGCGAAAGCTGATGAACTCAGGCTGCCAATTGCTGCACTGATAAATAGTGGAAGCAGTTTTTTCATTTTCCTATTCCTGCCTTTAATAGAATTTTCTTTAAAAGAGTTTAACCCAGTTTGGTGGTAATTTACTCGAAACTTTGCACTTTTTTACATTTAACTGTCCACTTGTGCAATATTTATTTTTTTAAAACTTAACTTTAATTGTAAGTTTTATATAAAAAGTTGAACCTTATCCTTGGTAGTTAACTCGGACAATGAGTAAACTATAAAGATCACTTAGTGAGGTACCAAATGCAACAGTCTGACAATCAACGACATGAGTTTACTCCGCAAGATGTGGAAATAGTCTCAAAAGAGACGCTGTTTCGTGGTTTTTTTAAAATGGTTAAGTACACATTTAAGCATAAGCTGTTTGACGGAGGCTGGAGCCAACCAATTGAGCGTGAAATGTTTGAACGTGGTCATGCTGCCGCTTTGTTACCTTATGATCCCGTGCGTGACGAAGTCGTGATCGTCGAACAGATCCGTGTTGGTGCTCTCGAACATGAGCATCCGTGGCAATACGAAATTGTTGCCGGGATTATCGATACCGATGAATCACCACAAGATGTGGCTCGTCGTGAAGCGATGGAAGAAGCTGGAGTCGAAGTCGGATCTGTGCTGCCTATCACTTCGTATTACCCTTCATCAGGCGGCTGTTCAGAGCGGCTTGATGTTTTTGTTGGTTGTGTCGATGCGACGACAGCCAAAGGTGTACACGGGTTGGATTACGAAGGTGAAGATATTCGTGTACAAGTGATGAGTCGTGAAGCGGCTTATCAACGGGTTAAAGACGGTGTGTTTGAAAATGGGGCCACGATCATTGCGCTTCAGTGGCTACAATTGAACTACCAAGAATTACAGTCAGAGTGGGTAGCTTAACGTCATGCCAAATATAGCGGTCAAGAAACCGTATCATGTTGATCTTGCTGAATTGATGCGAGTCTATGAGACGAATTATGCCAAACTAAACGCTTTACTGCCGATTGGGCATGAGGTTGGTGATGTCCGCTGTTACCAAGCCGTAAATATGGTGTATCAGTTGACAGTGAATGAGGTCACAAAATACACCACATTAATAGATATATGTCAAAGTGACGCGATGCCAGTGTTTCCTTTGCCAAAAATGTCTGTCAGGCTATATCACGACGCTCGAGTTGCAGAAGTGTGCGCCAGTGGGGATTTTTCGCGAGTTAAGGCGAAATATGACTATCCCAACACTAAGCTTCTGCAAAAGGACGAGAAATTTCAATTGAATAAATTTCTTGGGGAATGGTTAACGTTTTGTTTAAAAACTGGTATCGGCCGCAGCCCTATTGCTTTTTAATTGGAGCTTATTTAAGAACACTTTTAACGTCTAAACAGTAACGTATCTGGATTTGTTATTTTGGAATTATCACACACTTCAAAATTTGATGAGAGCAGTATTAAGCTTGTGCAGCTAACGGATACGCATTTATTTGCGCCGAGCAATGGCAGCTTACTAAGCATCAACACTCAAGATAGCTTTCGTGCTGTAGTCGATGGCATTGTTAGTCAGGGCTTTGACTATCAAGCGATCTTAGCGACTGGTGACATTTCTCAAGATCACAGCGCAGAGTCATACCAGAAATTTGAATCAGGGATTCAACCGTTAGAGAAGCCGTGTTACTGGCTACCTGGAAACCATGATTTTAAGCCTAATATGGGCAGTGTTTTACCATCACCACAAATTCAGTGTGTTGAGCATGTATTGTTAGGCGAGAGCTGGCAAATGATTATGTTGGACTCTCAAGTTGTTGGCGTTCCACATGGTCGCCTGAGCGATCAACAACTTGATTTATTAGAACAAAAGCTGGCGGAATTTCCTGAGCGCAATACTTTGGTTTTGTTGCACCACCACCCGTTATTAGTAGGCAGTGCATGGCTCGATCAACACAATTTGAAAGATGCTGATCAGTTCTGGGATGTGGTTCGACAGCATTCTAATGTGAGAGCGGTATTGTGTGGTCATGTTCACCAGGATATGAACCGAGAGCACCATGGTGTACAAGTTATGGCAACTCCGTCGACTTGTGTTCAGTTCAAACCGAACTCAGATGACTTCGCTGTAGATACCTTATCTCCTGGTTGGAGAGAGATTGAATTGCACCAAGACGGAACGGTGAGCACTCAAGTTCGTCGCCTACCTAACGGGCAGTTCTTACCTGATTTTGAAGCCGCCGGCTATTAATGAGGGTAGCTATTGATGTCTGAATCTATCGAGCAAACTGCAAAACCATCACTGCTTCTCTATATTCATGGTTTTAACAGTTCATCTAGCTCTCACAAAGCGACGGTGATGACGGAGTATTGCACAGAGCATCGTGCGGATATTAAGGTGCTAACTCCTCAACTGCCTAGTTTCCCGCAGCAAGCTGCATTTTACCTGCAGCAGCTGGTAGAACAATACAAAGATCAGTACCAGATCGCATTGGTTGGCAGCTCGTTAGGAGGCTACCTTTCAACTTGGCTTAACAGCCACTATGGCTTTAAAGTGGTTGTTGTAAACCCTGCGGTGAAACCATATGAGTTACTTGTCGACTACTTAGGTGAGCAAGTAAACCCATACACAAATGAACGATATGTCTTAGAAACTAAGCATATCGATGAGTTGAAGGCATTAGATGTTCCGGCTATCACAAAGCCAAGTGACTTTTGGTTACTTCAACAAACGGAAGATGAAGTTCTGGATTACCGACAAGCGGTAGAGAAGTATCAAGGTGCAACCCAAACATTAGAAGAGGGTGGGGATCATAGTTTTGTTGATTTTGAACGCTACCCACAGCAAATTATCACCTTTCTAAATCTATAACCTGATTTCTTCACTGAGTCGTAGCCTCTCTTTTTGCCTGTTATTTCATCTATCAATGGTGAAATATCATAGTTTGATGTCTTAGTTTTTGAACTAGCTTGACATCATTAGTCAGCTTCCAGACTATATTCCCCAATACTTCGCTCGTTCGCTCTGCTATGACGGTTCATAGTAATGATTCTGCTTTAGTGAAACTGGAGCCAGCGAACTGACGCAAACTTTTTGAGTAAACTCCGTATTATGACTGAACAATATAATGCAAAAGACCTTGAGGTACTTGAAGGTCTCGATCCTGTGCGACACCGCCCAGGTATGTATACCGAGACAGAAAGACCGAACCACCTTGCCCAAGAAGTCATTGATAACTCGGTCGATGAAGCACTAGCGGGACACGCTAAGAAAATCAAAGTTGTACTTCATGCAGACCAATCATTAGAAGTTACCGATGATGGTCGTGGTATGCCTGTCGATATCCACCCAGAAAAAGGCATCTCAGGTGTTGAGCTGATTTTAACCAAGCTTCACTCTGGTGGTAAGTTCTCGAACAACAACTACAAGTTTTCTGGTGGTTTGCACGGTGTAGGTATTTCGGTAGTAAATGCCCTATCTAAACGTGTTGAAGTTACGGTTCGCCGTGAAGGTCAAGTTCACGAGATCGCACTAGAAAACGGTCAAGCGGTTACTGAACTGATGGTTACTGGTACTTGTGGTCATCGCAACAGTGGTACGTCAGTACATTTCTGGCCTGATCCTAAATACTTTGATAGCTCTAAGTTTTCAACGCTTCGCTTGATCAACAATCTGCGCGCGAAAGCGGTACTTTGCCCTGGGTTAGAAATTACCTTCAGCGACAAAGTGAACAACGAAGAACACAAATGGTTCTATGAAGATGGCTTGAAAGACTATCTTGCTGAAGGGGTAAAAGGTTATACCTTATTGCCTGAAGAACCTTATGTGGGCGAATTTGTTGCTGAAACGGAAATGGCTAACTGGGCGATCATCTGGCAGCCAGAAGGCGGCGACATGATCACCGAGAGTTACGTGAACTTGGTACCAACTAAACAAGGTGGTACACACGTAAACGGTCTACGCCAAGGTCTATTGGATGCAATGCGTGAGTTCTGTGAATTCCGTAATCTATTACCACGTGGCGTAAAGCTAACGGGTGATGACATCTTTGATCGCTGTTCATACGTGCTATCGGTGAAGATGCAAGATCCTCAGTTTGCAGGTCAAACAAAAGAGCGTTTATCTTCTCGTCAAACGGCTGCATTTGTTTCTGGCGTGGTAAAAGATGCCTTCAGCCTATGGTTGAATGAAAAGCCACAGCTGGCAGAGCAGTTAGCGGAAGCTTGTATTGCCAATGCCCACCGTCGTATGCGTGCGAGTAAGAAAGTAGTACGTAAGAAAGTCGCTTCTGGCCCTGCACTGCCGGGTAAGCTGACCGACTGTTCAGTCCAAGACTTGAATCGCACTGAAATCTTCTTCGTGGAAGGGGACTCGGCGGGTGGTTCTGCTAAGCAAGCTCGCGATCGTGAGTTCCAAGCGGTAATGCCACTACGCGGTAAGATCCTGAATACGTGGGAAGTGTCGGCTGACCAAGTGTTGGCGTCTCAAGAAGTACACGATATCTCAGTAGCTTTGGGTATTGACCCAGACAACGATGACTTATCAGGCCTGCGTTACGGTAAGATCTGTATCCTTGCCGATGCGGACTCGGATGGACTTCATATCGCGACATTACTATGTGCACTATTCACTCGTCACTTCAGCGCCCTTGTTGAAGCGGGTCATATCTATGTAGCGATGCCGCCACTGTATCGTATCGACTGTGGTAAAGAGGTGTTCTACGCTCTGGATGACGATGAAAAAGATGGCGTACTTGAGCGCTTGTCTAAAAAGAAATCCAAAATCAACGTACAACGATTCAAAGGTCTGGGTGAGATGAACCCACTTCAGTTACGTGAAACCACCATGGATCCAAACACTCGTCGCCTTGTTCAATTAACTATTGACGATAACGAAGCGACACTGGAGATGATGGACATGCTGCTAGGTAAGAAACGCGCTGATGATCGCCGTACATGGTTACAGACAAACGGTGATATGGCCGAGGTATAATGGATGTCTAACGAAATTACATTTGATGGCGTTGAACAATTGCCAATGCGCAAGTTCACTGAGGACGCCTACTTAAACTATTCAATGTACGTAATCATGGATCGTGCATTGCCTTATATCGGTGACGGCCTTAAGCCTGTACAGCGCCGTATTATCTATGCGATGTCTGAGCTTGGTTTGTCTGCTGCTTCGAAATATAAGAAATCAGCACGTACCGTTGGTGACGTTCTAGGTAAGTATCACCCGCACGGTGACTCTGCTTGTTACGAAGCCATGGTTCTTATGGCGCAGCCGTTCTCTTACCGTTACCCATTGGTTGATGGTCAAGGTAACTGGGGTGCTCCTGATGATCCGAAATCATTTGCAGCGATGCGTTATACCGAAGCAAAACTGTCTAAGTTTGCTGAGGTACTACTTGGTGAATTAGGCCAAGGCACGGTTGAGTGGCAACCTAATTTTGATGGCACGATGAAAGAGCCACAAATGTTGCCTGCGCGTCTTCCTCATATCCTACTTAACGGTATCACTGGTATTGCGGTAGGTATGGCGACAGATATCCCACCACATAACGTGCGTGAGATTGCTGATGCGACGATTAAGCTAATCGATAGCCCGAAAGCTGAGCTATCGGAGATCATGGAAAGCGTACAAGGCCCTGACTATCCAACAGAAGCTGAGATTATTTCTCCGAAGTCGGATATCGAAAAGATTTACAAAACGGGTCGTGGCAGCATCAAGATGCGTGCAGTTTGGCATAAAGAAGGCTCTGATATTGTTATCACAGCTCTGCCTCACCAAGTGTCGGGCGCTAAGCTACTTGAACAAATCGCTAACCAGATGCGCGCTAAGAAGCTGCCAATGGTTGATGACCTGCGTGATGAATCGGATCACGAGAACCCAACTCGTATTGTAGTTGTGCCTCGTTCGAATCGTATCGATTGTGATCAACTGATGAGTCACTTGTTTGCTTCGACAGATCTTGAGAAGAACTTCCGTGTTAACTTGAACATGATAGGCCTAGACAGCCGCCCTCAAGTTAAAGGTTTAGTTCAAATCCTGAAAGAGTGGATTGAGTTCCGTCGCACAACGGTTCGTCGTCGTCTGCAGCACCGTTTAGATAAAGTGCTAGCACGCCTGCACATCTTGGAAGGTTTGCTGGTTGCTTACCTCAACCTTGATGAAGTGATTGAGATCATCCGAACTGAGGATGACCCTAAAGCGGTTCTAATGGAGCGCTTTGGTATTACGGAAATTCAAGCTGACGCTATTCTTGATACTAAACTTCGCCACCTTGCGAAGCTGGAAGAGATGAAGATCCGCGGCGAGCAAGATGAATTAGAGAAAGAGCGTGAGAAGCTAGAGAAGCTACTGGGCTCTGAGCGTCGTCTAAACACACTTATCAAGAAAGAAATTCAGGCAGATGCTGAGAAATACGGTGATGACCGTAGCTCTCCATTAGTTGAACGTGCTGAAGCTAAAGCGATGACTGAGCGTGATTTGGTACCTAGTGAACCAATCACAGTCGTGCTTTCTGAAAAAGGTTGGATTCGTCATGCGAAAGGGCATGAGGTTGATGCTGAAGGCTTGAACTACAAATCGGGTGATAAATTCCTAGCGAGCGCTAAGGGTAAGAGCAATCAACAAGCGGTGTTCCTTGGCAGTGATGGTCGAAGCTACTCCCTTGAGTCTCACTCATTACCATCTGCACGAAGCCAAGGTGAGCCAATTACTGGTCGCTTGAATATCAGCGCGGGCACTTCTATCCGCCAAGTGGTGATGGGAGAAGATGAACAGCTATGGTTAGTTGGCTCTGATGCTGGTTACGGCTTTGTTTGTAAGGGGAGCGATCTGCTGTCTAAGAACAAGAGCGGTAAAGCTTTGGTTAACCTACCGCAATCTTCAGAAGTGATGGCGCCCAGTCCAATTGCTGATTTGGAAAGTAACCAGATTCTAGCGATTACCAACCAAGGCCGTATGTTGTTGTTCCCAATCAAAGACTTACCTCAATTGAGCAAAGGTAAGGGTAATAAGATCATCAACATTCCTTCTGCGAAAGCCAAAGAGCGTGAAGAGTTTGTATCACACTTGATGGCTATTCCTGAGAATGCAACGCTGACTATCTACGCAGGCAAACGTAAGCTTGGCTTGAAACCGGCTGATCTTGAAAACTTCCGTGGTGAACGTGGTCGTCGTGGTGGTCTACTGCCAAGAGGCCTACAGCGTGTGACTCGCATTGATATCGAAGAGCCAAGTGAACCTTAAAGACACTTGATGCTATCTTCGGATAAAAGAAAACCCAGCCTGTGAGCTGGGTTTTTTGTATTTGTCTGTCAGTTGTTTTGAATCGCTTACTTTTAGCGTTTGCTCTAAAGGCGAGTATCTTCAGCAATCGTTACTTTAAGGGTCTTGCTTTTACCTTGGCGTAAGATGCCGACATCGATCACCGTGCCTGGGCGTAAATCAGTAACGATGTCCATCACGCTCTGACGTCCATTCACCTGGTTGTTGTTGATGCTGACAATAATATCTTGAGATTCAAAACCTGCGTCTGCAGCCGGACCATTCGGATCGATACCCAACACCACAATCCCACCGATATTCTTCGTACCCAACATGCGAGAGGTGACTGAGTTGATATCTTGCCCATCGATACCGATGTAACCGCGAATCACACGACCATCAGCAATGATCTTTTCCATGATTTTATTGGCAAGTGGGTAGGGGATAGCAAATGAGATCCCGTAGGTTTCCATATCGGTCGCTTGTTGGAAAGAGGCTGTGTTAATACCGACTAGCTCACCTTGTGAGTTCACCAGTGCACCACCAGAGTTGCCTTCATTGATAGCAGCATCTGTTTGGATAAAGGCTTGATGACCGTCAGCACTGATCGAAGAGCGTCCTGTCGCCGAGATGATGCCGAAGGTCGTGGTTTGACCTAAGTTGTACGGGTTACCGATAGCCAGTACCACATCGCCAACGTTAGCTTTGTAGTTCGGGTTGAGTGGAATAACTGGGAGGTTGTCGCCACTGACTCTGAGTATCGCGATGTCAGTACGTTTATCTGAGCCCACTAATTGTGCCGCGGCAACTCGGCCGTCTTGAAGCGCAACAATAATTTGGTCAGCTTGAGCCACAACGTGGAAGTTGGTAATGATGTAGCCTTTTTCGCTAACGATTACCCCTGAGCCTAAGCCTTGTGTAAGGAGTTTGTTACGATCACTTTCTGCGTATTTACGGCTATAAATATTAACCACCGCTGGCGCAGCGCGGCGTACAGCTTGATTAAATGAAATCTGAGGAGAGCTAATATTATCGACTTTGGGATTAGTCACATCTGCGACAATCGCTGGCCGTAAGCTAGGAAAGGCCAGAAGAATCAGCGCCGCTGAAACGAGTCCAAGGGAAATAGAACGAAATAGAAAGGACAGCATGTTTCCCTCTTCGACAGGTAAGGTATTGAGCCTCCACGTATGGGTGACTAGTTTGAATTACTTGTGAAGCATAGCATTTTGATTCATCTAAATAAAAGAGAGACTAAGTAAGTTTAAAGCAAACTTACAAAGTCTCCCTGTGTTTATGTGGGCAAAGTAGCTATCGAATTACCAGATAGATGGTTCTATCACCTCGCTGGATATTGAGTGCTAATACGCCAGGGTGTTTTTCAACAATCGCTCTAAACTCAGCGAGATTCTTAACTGTCTGACGATTCACTCCGATGATGATGTCATCTTTTAGAAGTTGATAAGCTTCCGCTGGTGAACCTTGAGCTACGCTTGATACTTTCACGCCTGTTGCTGGGTCATTGCTAGTGGTGTTGGTAAGTTCGGCGCCAGTTAGCCCTTCGTGAAGCTTCTCGGCTTTGGTTTTGCTATTGGTTGATTCACCCAGCGTTACATCGAAGATTTTATTCTTACCATCGCGAACGACACCTAACTCGATCTCTTTGCCTGCACCGAGCGTTGCGATTTTTGCTCTTAACTCGCTGAAGGTATCGATGCGTTTACCATTAATAGAGACGATAATGTCACCCGCTTTTAACCCAGCGTCATCAGCGGCACTGTCTGGCACAACTTGGCTAACGAAGGCGCCTTTACTGGATTCATAACCTAATGCCTCTGCAAGTTCTGAGGTGATTTCACCACCTTGAACGCCAAGCATGCCGCGTTTAACTTCACCGAAATCGATAATCTGTTCTGTCAGGTTTTTCATCATGTTGGATGGAATTGCAAAGCCGATACCGACATTACCTCCGTTGGGGCCAAGAATGGCTGTGTTGATACCAATCAGCTCACCATTTAGGTTCACTAGCGCTCCACCTGAGTTACCGCTGTTGATTGCGGCATCGGTTTGAATGAAGTTTTCGAAGTTTTCGAGATTGAGGCCGCTGCGTCCAAGAGCAGAAACGATGCCTGATGTCACTGTTTGGCCAAGTCCAAAGGGGTTACCAATCGCGACAGTGAAATCACCGACTCTCAACTTATCGGAGTCTGCGAGCTTTATCTGAGTGAGGTTCTTGGCTTTTTCTAATTTTAAGAGGGCAATATCGGACATCTGGTCACCGCCGATAAGCTCAGCATCGTACTCTCGACCGTCATGAAGTCTTACTTTGATATCGTCAGCACCATCAATTACATGGTAGTTGGTGACGATATGACCTTTCTTGGCGTCAATGATCACGCCTGAGCCTAAACCGCGAAATGGACGCTCACGTGTTTGCTCTGGGCCAAAAAAGAATTGGAATTGTTCAGGGATTTGCTGACGTTGTACTTGTTTGCCTTCAACGGCGATACTAACTACAGCGGGGGTCACTTGCTCAAGCATAGGCGCAAGGCTTGGTAATTGTTCATTACCCACACTTAATGGGAGTGCGGCAGTAGCTTGAATGGGGGTGATGATTGAACTTAAGCTTAAAGTCAGTACAGATAAAGCAAGCAAAGGTTTTTTCATCATAAACTCCTCTCTGGTTAAGGTCTTACCCCTCTCATTACGTCTAATACGTTTAAGAAGTTTCAAATGACCTGAGTGAAAGTTATGACTCAAAAACCTTTATAAAGTTCACCTAAGTGTTAAATGTTTATGATGCTTTTGCAGTGACGACATCAGGAGCTTCAATGATTTCTTTCTTCTGCTCGGTAAATAAACCAGTCGCGCCATTCGCGTAATCTTTAGGTTGCTCTTCCAGGGCTGTTTCTTTGGTTGCCGACTTTTCTTGTGGCTTTTCTGAATGAGCAGCCGCTGTCTTCACAAACGGATTGTCTTGCTCGGGTAGGTTAGGGAGCAGCTCCGAGCTGGTTTTTTCCATGTGTTGGTACAGTTTTGTGTAGTCCTTACCTAAGGTGTCCAACATCTCTGCTGATTTCGCAAAGTGATCAGCCAGCTCTTGTCGCTGCTGTTCAAGGGCAAACTTTGCGCTATCTAATTCTTTCTGTACGTTCTTTTGCTTCTTGTATTCAGGTGTCATGAGACGAGAGATAGCGACCCCTAGAATAACTCCGATTAGTAAACCGGCAATGGCATACATCCAAGGCATAACAGCTCCTTATTGTTGTTTTTAACATGTTTGTTACTGCTTAGTTACACGTTCTACGTCTCCATGGTACTATGAGAAAGCCGCAGTATAAAGAGAAATGCATGTGCGCTATTTAGCATTAATGCTGCATTATTCTCTGCATAATGTCACGTCCCTTACTGTTTGAGCTTAATTTTATTCGCTGTCTGATATCGCTTTCATTGTGGAAATGTCGTCATGAATCCCGTCAAAAAATACGAACAAGATATAAAAGAGCATGGATTTCAAAGAGATCCAGCACAAGAGCAAGCCGTTAAATCTTTAGATGAACTTTTTCACCAGTTCCAAGATTATGTGAATACCCCTATCCCTCAATTGACTCGATTTCAGAAATTGCTCGGTAAAAAGCCAGAGCTACCAACTCCACCTAAAGGGCTTTACTTTTGGGGCGGTGTAGGGCGTGGTAAAACTTATCTGATGGATACGTTCTACGATGCCTTGCCGACCACTAAAAAAATGCGAGTGCACTTTCATCGTTTTATGTATCGAGTGCATGACGAATTAAAGGCGCTGGGCAATGTGAGTGATCCTCTGCCTTTGGTTGCGGGTAAGTTGAAACAAGAGGCGGATATTATCTGTTTCGATGAGTTTTTCGTTTCTGATATCACCGACGCGATGATCTTAGGTACCTTATTCCAAGAGTTATTCGCACGAAACGTTATCTTAGTTGCGACCTCAAATATTCCTCCTGCAGACCTGTATCGTAATGGTCTGCAACGTGCGCGTTTCTTACCTGCGATTAAGCTGATTCAAGACAACTGCTATATTCTTAATGTGGACAGCGGTATTGATTATCGTCTGCGCACATTAGAGCAGGCTGAGATTTATCACTATCCACTCGATAGCCAAGCGAACATCAATCTTGAAAAGTACTACAGCCAATTGGTTGGGGAAGATAAAGAGAGACTTAAGCAGATTGAAGTGAATCATCGTCAGTTAAATGTTATCGAAGCAAGCGATGGCGTGTTGCATGGTACTTTTGCTCAGCTTTGTCAGTCAGCCCGAAGCCAGAATGATTACATTGAATTGTCTCGCGTTTACCACACTGTTCTCTTGGCAGATGTTCTGCAAATGGGCGCGACTTCTGATGATGCAGCAAGACGTTTTATCGCATTAGTGGACGAGTTCTATGAGCGCAATGTAAAGCTGATTATTTCCGCCGAAGTAGAGCTAGAAAATTTATATACCCACGGCCAGCTAGAGTTTGAATTTAAACGTTGCCAGTCGCGTTTAATCGAAATGCAGAGCCATGAATATTTAGCAAAAGAGCACTTGAGTTAGATAGGATTATCTCGATTGAGAAGTAGAAATAAAAAAATCGTGATTTTGTTCAAAAAGAGGTGATTTTTTCTTCGCTCTTCTCTATAATCCTGCGACCTACCGTTACTGCGGGCCTCTAACGATGAGTTAAATCACGTTATGCCAAGAGTTTTCCAACACTCGAAGGGGTGATGAATGGTGACTCTTAGACAGTGGGAATACGCGAGTATTCCTTAAGTGTAAATTTTTTAAATAGGTAATTATTAGCATGAAAACTTTCGTTGCTAAACCAGAAACTGTAAAACGCGACTGGTATGTTGTAGACGCTGAAGGTAAAACTCTTGGTCGTCTAGCAAGTGAAATCGCTTCTCGCCTTCGTGGTAAGCACAAAGCAGAATACACTCCTCACGTAGACACTGGTGATTACATCATCGTTGTTAACGCTGAGAAAGTTGCTGTAACTGGTAACAAAGCTAAGGGTAAGGTTTACTACCGTCACTCTGAGTTCCCAGGTGGTCTTAAGTCTATCACTTTCGAAAAGCTGATCGACAAGAAGCCAGAAATGGTTCTAGAACTAGCTGTTAAAGGTATGCTTCCACGTGGTCCTCTAGGCCGCGCTATGTACCGTAAGCTAAAAGTATACGCTGGTGCTGAGCACAACCATGTTGCTCAACAACCACAAGTACTAGACATCTAATTGGGGATTATGAAAATGGCAGAGAATCAATACTACGGCACTGGTCGTCGCAAAAGCTCAGCAGCTCGTGTTTTCATCAAACCAGGTTCTGGTGAGATCGTAATCAACAAGCGTAGCCTTGATGTTTACTTCGGTCGTCCAACTTCTCGTATGGTTGTTAAGCAACCTCTTGAGCTAGTTGAACTAACTGAGAAACTTGACCTTTACATCACTGTTTCTGGTGGTGGTATTTCTGGTCAAGCTGGCGCAATCCGCCACGGTATCACTCGCGCTCTTATGGAGTACGATGAAACTCTACGTCCTGCTCTACGTGCAGCTGGTTACGTTACTCGTGACGCTCGTTGCGTTGAACGTAAGAAAGTTGGTCTACGTAAAGCACGTCGTAAACCTCAATTCTCTAAGCGTTAATTTTTCTTTACGAAAGAGTACACGCTCCCAGCTTTATTGCTGGAATTGTGGTTCAAAGCTCGGCTATATGCCGGGCTTTTTGTTTTTCTACCCCCCGCTAAATGCTTTTCCCCTCTCGTTTTATTTACAAATTCTTGTATTTTGAAAGCTTTTGTAACTCAATGTGCGCTTTGCCTCATGATTGTTACAAAAAGGTAGCTTTATCTTGTCAAAAAGTAGGGTTTTATTTATCATTTGCCGTCAATAAATAGAACTAAATACATATTTTGTTAGCCATGCTCTTTAATCGGAATAATTTCAATCCACAAGGAGCAAATGGGAGAATGTTTGGATGAGCAACGCGCCTTTAAATAACGGTCGCAGGCGTTTCTTAACCGCAACAACAGCCGTTGTTGGTGGTTTGGGAGCTGCTGCTGTAGCCGTGCCTTTTATTAAATCATGGAATCCGAGTGCCAAGGCGAAAGCTGCGGGTGCACCGGTGGAAGTGGAAGTCAGCAAGTTAGAACCGGGACAAATGGTTCGTGTCGAATGGCAAGGCAAACCTGTATGGGTTGTACGCCGTGCTGAATCGGTACTAGAAAACCTAAAATCTATAGGTGCTCAACTCCGTGACCCTCAATCTGAAGCTGAACAACAGCCACAATACGCACAGAACGAATTCCGTTCAATTAAGCCGGAATTCTTCGTTGCTGTTGGTTTCTGTACGCACTTAGGTTGCTCTCCAACTTACCTACCTGATTCTTTCGCAGAACAAGTGCAAGGTGTTAAGTCTGGTTTCTTCTGTCCGTGTCATGGTTCGAAATTTGATATGGCTGGTCGAGTATTTCAAGGCGTACCTGCACCATTGAACCTTGTTGTGCCAAAGCATATGTATTTAAGCGACACCAAGATCCTGATCGGTATTGACGAGGGAGATGCATAATGCAAGGACTACTAGACTGGGTTGAAAAACGTATACCTGCGATGAATGCTTACAAAAAGCACTTATCTGAATACCCAATGCCTAAGAACTTTAACTTTTGGTACCTTTTCGGTTCTTTGGCAATGTTGGTATTGGTTAACCAAATCCTAACTGGTATTTGGTTAACAATGAACTACGTACCGTCTGGTGATGGTGCGTTTGCTTCAGTTGAATACATCATGCGTGACGTAGAATACGGTTGGTTACTACGTTACATGCACTCGACGGGTGCTTCGGCATTCTTCGTAGTTATATACCTGCACATGTTTCGTGGTCTAATCTACGGTTCTTACCAAAAACCTCGTGAGCTACTTTGGATCTTCGGTATGTTGATATTCTTGGTACTTATGGCTGAGGCTTTCATGGGTTACCTACTACCATGGGGTCAAATGTCTTACTGGGGTGCTCAGGTAATCATTTCTCTGTTTGGTGCGATCCCTGTTATCGGTGATGACCTAACGCTTTGGATCCGTGGTGATTACATCATCTCTGGTGCAACGCTGAACCGCTTCTTCGCACTGCACGTTATCGCGCTACCAATCGTGCTTCTACTGCTTATTGTACTTCACGTGTTGGCATTGCACGAAGTTGGTTCGAATAACCCAGACGGTATCGAAACTAAACTTCCTAAGGGTACAATGGGCGACGGCTACAAAACTCAGTTCCCATTCCACAAGGATTACACGAAGAAATACGACATCATCGACTCTATTCCTTTCCACCCATACGGGACTGTGAAAGATATGGTAGGTGTTGCTGGTTTCCTATTCTTGTTCTGTTACGTGCTGTTCTTCAACCCTGAAATGGGTGGATACTTCCTTGAGCCGCCTAACTTTGAAGCTGCGAACCCACTGAAGACACCTGAGCATATCGCACCTGTATGGTACTTCACGCCGTTCTATGCAGTCCTGCGTGCGGTTCCTGACAAGCTGCTAGGTGTTGTAGCGATGGGAGCATCAATTGTTGTGCTATTCTTACTACCGTGGTTTGACCGTTGTAAAGTACGTTCGTACCGTTACCGTAGTAAATTGCATTTGATTAATATCATCCAATTCACAATAAGCTTTATTGCGCTTGGTGTACTTGGTGCGCTTCCAGCAACGCCAACTTACACGCTACTAGCACAAATCTTTAGCTTAGGTTACTTCATGTTCTTCGTTCTACTGTGGTTCTACAGTAAAAATGAAGCGACGAAACCATTACCAGAAAGGGTGACGTTCAAATGAAAAAGTGGATTGTAATTTTATTCGCTATGTTGCCGTCTTTGGCGATGGCAGCGGGTGCAAACGTACCATTAGACAAAGCGAACAATGACTTAACGGATAAAGCTTCATTGCAAAATGGCGCTAAGATGTTCATGAACTACTGTTTCGGTTGTCACTCGACGCAATACCAACGTTATGAACGTGTTGCGAATGACTTAGAAATTCCTGTAGATTTAATGAAGGAAAATCTGATTTTCGACCCAGAAGCGAAAATTGGTAGCTTGATGGTTAATGCGATGCCAGCTGAGCAAGCGGCAAGCTGGTTTGGTGCTCCGCCACCAGATCTGACTTTGGTTGCTCGTGTTCGTGGTGCAGATTGGCTATACACATACCTTCGTACTTTCTACGAAGATCCATCTCGTCCATTTGGTGTGAACAACATTGTTTTCCCAAGCGTAGGTATGCCACACGTACTTGAAGAACTACAAGGTATCCCAACGCCAATCTACGAAACTCATATCGTAGATGGTGAAGAGGTTGAAGTGGTTGTTGGTACTGAAACTGACGGTTCTGGTGAGCTAAGTGCAGGTGAGTACGACGACGCGGTTCGTGACCTAGTAAACTTCCTTGTTTACTCAGGCGACCCGGTGAAACTTGAGCGTCACGCAATGGGTTGGTGGGTAATGGCTTTCTTAGTATTGTTCACGATCATCGTGGTTCTGCTGAAGAAAGAGTATTGGCGTGATGTGCACTAATTGTGCTATAATAACATGCTAATTCCCAAATTATGTTAATGTTCAATGGAGGCTTTAGGCCTCCATTGTTTTTATTTAAAGTGTACTGGAGGGCTCCATGGCTGTAGCTGCCAATAAACGTTCTGTAATGACTCTTTTCTCAAGTGCTTCTGATATGTATAGCCATCAGGTGCGCATCGTTCTTGCTGAAAAAGGCGTAAGTGTTGAAGTTGAGTTGGTTGATGAAAAAAATCTTCCAGCAGAGCTTGTTGAACTGAACCCGTACAAATCAGTACCAACTCTTATTGATCGCGAGCTTGCTCTTTACGACTCTAAGATCATCATGGAATACCTAGATGAGCGTTTCCCTCATCCACCATTGATGCCTGTATACCCGGTTGCTCGAGGTAACAGCCGTCTAATGATGTACCGTATTGAGCGCAACTGGTACTCAGTCGCAGAGAAGATTGTTAAGGGCAATGCTGAAGAATCTGAAGCTGCACGTACTAAACTTCGTAACGATCTACTAACTCTTGCTCCTATCTTTGCTGAGTTCGAGTACTTCATGAGCGAAGAATTTAGCCTAATCGATTGCTACCTTGCTCCGCTACTATGGCGTTTACCTGAGCTTGGTATCGAGCTAATTGGCCCTGGTTCTAAAGAGCTTAAAGTTTACATGAACCGCGTATTTGAACGTGATTCATTCCTTGCTTCTCTAACAGAAGCTGAGCGCGAGATGCGACTAGTTCGCTAAGCGTTATGGATATTTCAAATATGACACCACGCCGACCATATATGCTGCGTGCATTTTATGATTGGTTGGTTGATAACGAATTAACTCCACACCTTGTTGTTGAAGCAACATTACCTGGGGTGCGAGTTCCAGAAGAGTTTGTTCAAGATGGCCAGATCATTCTGAACATCGCGCCTCGAGCTGTTGGGCAACTTGAACTGGGTAACGAAGCAGTGACGTTTAGTGCTCGTTTTAGTGGTCGTCCTCACTCTGTGATCGTCCCACTTTATGCTGTACAGGCGATTTACGCTCGTGAGAATGGTGCTGGTACCATGTTTGAACCTGAAGAGGCTTACATGACGTCGCTTGAAGAAGGGATTGAAGACGGTCCTTTCGAAGAGACAGAAAAAGGCCCATCTTTGAGCGTTGCAACGGATGAACCAGAAGCTGAAGAGCCAGACTCAGCCCCTGAGCCTCCTCGCCCAGCGAAAGGCCGTCCAAGCCTTCGTGTTATCAAATAACGTTAGTTATAATTAACGACTCAATAAAAAGCAGCGACTTATCGCTGCTTTTTTCTTTTCAGTTTTCTGCTGAACTCTGTGCAGTTTCAGCTCAATCGCTAGTTAACGGCAGTCTCTTCTTCACCATATTCAAATGCTCGGATTACCTGCTTCACACCTGAAATGTTGCGTGCTACTTCCGTCGCGATATCTGCATGTTCATGAGATACTAAGCCCAGCAAGAATACTTCTGAATCTTCAGTGATGACTTTTACTTTGATGCCGTTAAGCTCTGAGTTAGCCAGTAGAGCCGATTTCACTTTAGTGGTAATCCAGCTGTCTTTGCTAATAGCACTAACAGAGAGAGGCTCTTTCACGCGAATCTGGTTGTGAATCGTTTCGATACCAGGTACATCTTTCGCTTGGCTTTCAAAAGAGCGGCGCTCAGCATCTGTTGTTGCTTGGCCCATTAGTACCACAGAGCCGCGGTAAGAGCTGGCAGTAACACGAACGCTACCGCGGTATGGCTGTTTATTCGTGATGGCTGCGACTTCAAATTCGATATTGTTGTCGTTCCAAATCTCTTTGGTGGTACGCGTATCAGTGACAATGTTTGCTGTGGTTGCTGCACCAGCAATGAAAATGCCAGCACAACCAGATAAAGATAGTGTAAGAAGCGAAACACTAATCAGCTTGAATAGCGTTTTAGAGGTAAATACGTTCATTGTGATGCTCCGTATATCACTCATCGTGAGCAGGGAAGAGTACTTGATCGATAAGGTCACATAGGCAGTGCAGTGTCACCATGTGCACTTCATGAATGCGTGCGGTACGGTGTGATGGGATGCGGATTTCAACATCGTGCTCACCAAGTAACCCCGCCATTTCACCACCATCTTTACCGGTGAAGGCGATGATAGTCATGTCACGAGTTACAGCGGCTTCCATCGCTTTGATGATGTTCTTACTGTTACCACTAGTAGAGATAGCCAGTAAAATATCACCCGTTTGACCGAACGCACGTACCTGCTTAGAGAAGATCTCTTCGTAGTGGTAGTCGTTTGCAACCGCAGTGAGTGTAGTGTTGTCTGCGGTAAGGGCCATTGCTGGTAGGCTAGGGCGCTCAGTTTCAAAACGGTTAAGTAGGCATGATACAAATTGCTGAGCGTTTGATGCGGAGCCACCATTACCACAACAAAGGATTTTGTTTCCGTTGAGCAAGGTAGCAACCATAGCTTGAGCTGCGTGCGTGATTGCGTCTGGTAGTGCCTCTGCAGCCGCAATTTGGATTTGAATACTTTCTGTAAAACTTTCTTTAATGCTGTCTAGCATGTTTATCCTTGGGTAATCGCGTTTTGAATCCAGTCGATATGATCATCAGGCCCTTCAATGGCAATGATGTCAAACCTGAAATCTGTGGAGTGTACCGACAAGCCTTGCTGTATCAGCCACACTTGAGCTGTTTTGAGTAGCCTTTGTGACTTTTTCGCTGTCACCATCTCAGCGGCATGTCCGTAGCGAGTTTGCTTACGGTATTTTACCTCGGCAAACACAATCGTATTGTTATGGCGCATTATAAGATCAATCTCGCCACATTTTGCTATGAAGTTTTGTTGAATTAACGATAAACCGTGGCGGGTCAGGTAGGCCTTAGCCACAGCCTCGTATTGATCACCCACTTGTTTATGGGTGACCGTTGCTTTGGATAAGAATGTTCGGCTAAAAAGCCCCATGCTCAGTCCAGCTGATTTCACGTTGTACGACACAGTTGTTGTCGATAGTTAACATGCCAGTTTCACCAGGAATACTGTAACCTTGCACGGCTTTCATCTGTGGTAGCGCGTCCATTAGGTAGTATGCATCCATACCTAGCGCTTGCAGACGTTTCTGGTCGTTTGAATGTGCAGGCCATAGTTCGTTAAGCTCTTTGTTAAGTTTACCTTTGTTTTCAACCAGCAGTGGGATATCGCTATAGAATACACCTGTTAGGTCTTCATACTGTTTATCACCACTGTTGCTGCGTGAGTTAGAGAACAGAGTAGGCTGGCTAGCATCTGGGTTGATCGCAACTTCAATGAACGGCTTGATCAGTGTTAGCTCTGAGTTCTTCGCCACGATGTAGACAGAATCAATATCACGACGACTGCGTGGTTCGCTCTTTAGGTCTAGATCAAGTAGGTTATCCATTTGCGCGATGCGCTGTTGGCTCTCTTGTAAGCCGAATATCTGATTCACGTTGCGCTGAAGCTGGCGTTTGTCAGAGAAGAAACTGATCGCCACATCGTTGTTGCTGTATTTCTCCCACTCTTCTTTAAACGCTTGCTCAACACGATCACCAAGACGCCCCTTCGGAGCTAGAATCAGTGGGTATTTGTAGCCTTGAGCAAACAGGTGTTTTGCCGCTTGAGCAACCTCTTGCTCAGGTGATAGAGCGAGGTAACAAATCTTGGTGTCAGGTTCTAGCTGAGTTGGAATATTCAGAGCTAAAGCCGGGATTGAATTCTCTTGATTTTTTTGTGCTTGCTGAAGTTTAGTGATGTTGCTCTTAATCAGTGGACCAACAATGAAGTCAACATTGTTCTCTTCTAGTGTCGCTTTAATCTCAGCTGCACTTTTAACATTGGTATCCATAACTGTTAGTGTTGCATCTTCTTTACGCTCTTTGTCGTTCATCATCGCAAAGATAAAACCATCACGTACCAGTTGTGCTTGCTTACCATATTTCCCGGTTAGCGGTAGCAACAGTGCAGTACTGGTTGGTTTGCTGATCTCTAACGCTAGGATGTCATTGATTGCTTGCGGTGTGAAAGTAGCAGCAGGGTGCTGAGGGTTCTCGGCTAACCAATCAGACAGGGTTTCTTGTAGGTTTGGAAGGTTCGAGTTAAGCGTCTTCATATAAATAGCGAGCTGTAACCAACCGGCTAAAACGTCTTCCGTCGGTGACGTTTTTAGCTCTAGGATCTCATATTGAGAGTAGCTGTTGAGATTTTGCCAAATTCGATCAGCAGTTTGCTGTTGGATCTCGTCGCTATCTTCTGCGTACTCAGAATAAAGAACAAGTTCACGACTCGCCTCGAAATACTCGCTTCGCATCTCGGAAATATTCGCGCGCAGCTCGTGGTAATCTTTCCATTGCTCGTTTGGCAGTTTCCACCAAGGCTGGAAGTTTAGTTGGCTGTACGCTTGATCCGGCTGTGAGTTATTCACCAACAGTTGAGCTCGAGCGAGTTGCCACTCTGCTTGCTGAGCTTCAGTGAGCTCTTGTTTTGCTAAGCGTTTGATAAGCAAAGTCGCTTGGTCGGTTTTGCCAGCTTGTACAGAAGCTTTAAGCGCCATGATTAACCAGTCGTTTTGTAGGCTTCCTTTGCTAGTATCCGCTTGCATCATGTAACTTTCAGTGGATTGCACTGGATCTAGTGTAATATCTACGCTTGTTGGTGTTTGCGGACCTGAAGAACAAGCCGCCAATGTAATTGCCAATGCAATTGGAGTTAGTAAGCGTGGTACACTGAGTCTCTTATGGTTCATCGTTGCCATGAGTTCTTTAAATTCCGTATAAATTTGTATCTATATTAATCGTTGAAGTGATGGTAAACAAATGACAGATAACAAAACCTTGCTCACAGAGAGCCCAACTCTCTACATTGTGCCTACCCCAATCGGAAATTTGGGAGATATCACTCAAAGAGCAATTGAAATTTTATCAAGTGTCGATGTTATTGCAGCCGAAGACACACGCCACACGGGTAAGCTGCTTGCTCACTTCAATATATCAACCAGAACGTTCGCTTTACATGATCATAATGAACAAACTAAAGCTCAAGTTCTAGTCGAAAAGTTATTAGAAGGTCAGTCTATCGCATTAGTCTCTGATGCGGGTACACCTTTAATCAGTGACCCAGGTTACCATCTTGTATCACAATGTCGTCAAGCTGGTGTGAGAGTTGTGCCACTTCCTGGTGCTTGTGCTGTGATTACGGCATTGAGTGCGTCAGGTTTACCATCGGATCGCTTTAGCTTTGAAGGCTTCTTGCCACCAAAGAGTAAAGGTCGTAAAGATAAGTTCCTAGAGATCGCGAAAGCAGAGCGCACGTGCATCTTCTACGAATCACCGCACCGTATTTCTGACTCTCTACAAGATATGCTTGAGGTCTTAGGTCCTGACCGTGAAGTTGTGTTGGCGCGTGAGTTGACTAAGACTTTCGAAACCATTCAAGGCCTACCTCTTGGTGAGTTGATTGAGTGGATTGAAGAGGACGCGAACCGTAAACGCGGCGAGATGGTACTCTTGATTCATGGTCACCGCGAAGAAGTGAGCACAGAACTACCAGATGAAGCGACTCGCACGCTGGGTATTTTGACCAAAGAACTGCCTCTTAAAAAAGCGGCGGCAATGACAGCAGAAATCTACAACCTGAAAAAGAACGCGCTGTACAAATGGGGCTTAGAGCACCTCGATGGCTAATGCTTCTGCAGTGATTTAACGCTGATACAGATAAAAGAGCCTGCAATGAGCACCTTTTATCTGTATCTCTCATCCGCTCTTAGCTCTTAGCTCTTTCTCATCTCGAATCTCGCCATCCGCATCTGCTCCTAATTCTCTTCGAATCCTGCATCTCGCCACTCTTATTTGATCTTTAGGTCAATTCCCCATCAGTTAATCATTGGTTTGCACGATATTTGTGATCTCGCTAGACACTGCACACTAATCTCTATACAATCCGCCTCGGAGTTGAACGGGTAATCGCTGCTTTGCTGATGTCCTTCGGGAGACTGACGTTGAGGTCCTTCGGGAAACTGACGTTGAAGTCCTTCGGGAGACTGGCAGAGGGGAGGAACGTCCGGGCTCCATAGAGCAGGGTGCCAGATAACGTCTGGGGGGCGCGAGCCCACGACAAGTGCAGCAGAGAGAAGACCGCCGATGGCCTCATTTCTTAGGAAGGGGCACAGGTAAGGCTGAAAGGGTGCGGTAAGAGCGCACCGTGCGACTGGTAACAGTTCGTAGCAAGGTAAACTCCACCCGGAGCAAGATCAAATAGGCCCTCACATTGCGTTGCTCGCGTATGGGGGCGGGTAGATTGCTTGAGCCTGTGAGCGATTGCAGGCCTAGACGAATGGTTACCGCCGCGCAAGCGGAACAGAACCCGGCGTATGTGTCAACTCCACCCATTTTAAGAACCCATCATTACTTAACGGTAGTGATGGGTTTTTTGCTTTATATTGACGTAAATTATTTAGATTTCCTTAAAATCCGTCATCTTGGTATGAGCTTGGGGCAAAATTCCCAAAGCCTGTAAACAATATGGTGGAGATACAGCGTGAAATCAGTACACTAAAACGTTAACAGAACAAATTACTGCCGAACTAATGGCTCAATCCACTCACTGAGAAGACTATGACAGAAGCATTCAAACATATTTCAGTATTGCTTAACGAATCTATTGACGGGCTTGCGATCAAACCTGACGGTACCTACATCGATGGTACTTTTGGCCGTGGTGGTCACAGCCGTACAATCCTGTCTAAACTGGGCGAGAATGGACGACTATTTAGTATCGACCGCGATCCACAAGCGATTGCAGAGGCACAAAAAATTGATGACCCTCGCTTTACTATCATCCACGGTCCATTCTCAGGCATAGCTGAATACGCAGAGCGTTATGATTTAGTGGGTAAAGTTGACGGTGTTCTGCTGGATTTAGGCGTTTCTTCCCCCCAACTTGATGACGCTGAACGTGGCTTCAGTTTCATGAAAGATGGCCCACTAGATATGCGTATGGACCCAACTTCGGGCATTCCTGTATCTCAGTGGCTACTAGAAGCGGATCTTGATGACATCACTTGGGTGATTCGTGAGTTTGGTGAAGACAAGCACGCTCGTCGTATCGCGAAAGGCATCATCGCTTATCAAGAAAATGAAGAGAATGAGCCGTTAACTCGCACTGGCCAGTTGGCTAAGCTTATCTCTGATGTAGCACCAAAAAGCTTCAAAGAGAAAAAGCACCCAGCAACACGAGCTTTCCAAGCATTCCGTATCTACATCAACAGTGAACTAGAAGAGATCGATACAGCACTAAAGGGCGCAGCAAGCATTCTTGCTCCAGAAGGCCGCCTGTCTGTTATCAGCTTCCACTCACTTGAAGACCGTATGGTGAAGCGCTTTATTCGTAAAGAGAGCCAAGGCCCACAAGTGCCTCACGGTCTTCCTTTAACGGAAGAACAGATCAAAGCGCTAGGCAGTGCTGTTCTTAAGCCGGTAGGTAAAGCGATCAAACCATCGAAAGGCGAAGTGGATGAAAATACGCGTTCACGTAGCTCAGTATTACGAATCGCAGAAAAGCTATAGTCAATGAAGACCTCCAAGCCGAACTTGGCCAAGATAATATTTTTTGATTTGATCTCCGTGGGTAAAGTCCCATTGGTGTTGCTTATCTGTATCTTCGCGAGCGCAATGGGGGTCGTTCTCACGACACACATGTCACGTCAGGCAATCACGCAAAAAGACATGGCATTGAGTGAGCGTGAACAGCTTGATAATGAATGGCGAAATTTAATGCTTGAAGAGACGGCTCTGGCTGAACACAGTCGCGTTCAAGCATCGGCAAAACGAGAGCTAGACATGAAACGTCCAGACTCCGACAAAGAAGTTGTGATCACACTGAAATGACCGGAAAAAAGGAAAAAGCACCCGCGAAAACCGTTAAGAAACCAACGAAAGAGCGAGTGAAGAGCGAAAAGGACTCGGATCCAATTCTGATTAAATGGCGTTTCAACGTCGTTATTGCCTTTGTGTTGGTTGCCTTTTCTCTACTAGTCGGTCGTGTGGCTTACATCCAAGTCATTGAACCAGATAACTTAATTCGTCAGGGCGACCTTCGTTCTGTACGTGTCAAGGCTATTCCTTCTGCCCGCGGTATCATTTCAGACCGTAATGGCGAGCCACTTGCTGTTAGTGTGCCTGTTGAAGCAGTATGGGCCGACCCAAAAACTATCTTCGATAAAAATGGCATGGCCCAAATTGATCGTTGGTATGCACTAGCTGATGTACTCGGCTTAGATCGACAATCGATGATCAACAAGATCTCCAGCGACAAGTCTCGTCGTTTCATCTATCTACAAAGACAAGTTAGCCCCGCGATGGCTAAATACATCCGTGACTTAAAGCTAGTGGGTATTGGTCTTAAAGCAGAATCTCGTCGTTATTACCCAGCCGGCGAAGTCAGCGCGCATCTCATTGGTGTGACCGGAATTGACGGACACGGCCTAGAAGGTGTCGAGCGCAGCTACGATAAGTGGCTAACGGGTGAAGCTGGTAAACGTACAATCCGTAAAGACCGTTACGGGCGAGTAGTTGAAAATATTGCACTAGAAGAGCGTGAAGAGGGTAAACCACTCGAATTAACTATCGATCAGCGCTTGCAAGCCATCGCTTATCGAGCGATTAAGCAGGCGGTAGCTGATCACAAGGCGACATCTGGTTCTGCAATCTTGTTAGATGTAAAAACAGGTGCGGTTTTGGCCATGGTCAACGCGCCGTCTTACAACCCAAACAATCGTGCTGACTTACAAAGCTTTAAGATGCGTAACCGCGTGATCACCGATGCTTTTGAACCAGGTTCGACGGTTAAGCCTTTTGTCGTTCTAGCCGCTCTCGAAAATGGCACCGCGGATGCGGATACTGTGATTGATACGGGCAACGGCATCATGCAAATCGGTGGTAGCCGTGTACGTGATACTTCCAAAGTTGGTAAGGCTGACTTGGCGTTAATCCTTAAGAAGTCGAGTAACATCGGTGTGGCGAAATTAGCACTGGATATGCCGCTTGAAGCGCTACTGGGTATGTACAGTTCTGTTGGTCTTGGTGAGATGTCTGGGCTGAACCTAGTGGGTGAAACTGCCGGTATTTTCCCTAACCGTCGACGCTGGTCTAAGTTTGAAATTGCTACCTTATCCTTTGGTTATGGCCTAGCGATTACTCCGCTTCAATTGGCTCATGCCTATGCGACGCTAGCGAATCACGGT
This sequence comes from Pseudoalteromonas sp. G5_S1_14_S5, assembly GCF_054968605.1. Lineage (NCBI taxonomy): Bacteria > Pseudomonadati > Pseudomonadota > Gammaproteobacteria > Alteromonadales > Pseudoalteromonadaceae > Pseudoalteromonas > Pseudoalteromonas sp. G5_S1_14_S5. Next base: position 26,392 of record NZ_JBQKUM010000006.1, read on the forward strand.
GTTTACGAGCCTATCCATATCGTCAAAAGCAACGGCCAAGATTTCTCAAAACAGATCATCAAGCGCGAAAATGCTGAGTTGGTTTTGAACATGTTAGAAGGCGTAACCCAAAAGGGCGGTACAGCGACAAGAGCTGCCGTGCCGGGTTACAGAGTAGCAGCAAAAACAGGTACATCTAGAAAAGCGATTTCCGGTGGTTATGGAGACGAGTACTTCGCCTATACCGCTGGTGTTGCTCCAGTCAGTGATCCAAGAGTCTCTTTGGTTGTGATGATCAATGAACCTCAAGGTGATCTCTACTATGGTGGCTCAGTTGCAGCCCCTGTTTTTTCTGAAATCATGAAGGGCGCACTGCAAATTCTGAATGTCCCTGCTGATGAAAACAAGTTTCAAGAATAGAGCTAATCAGGATTCAATATGAGTAATAGCCTCACGCTGTCATCTTTACTTTCTCCTTGGGGAGACTTTAGTGCTCCCGAGTTAGCGTCGATTGCGGTTGAGCAATTGGAGCTAGACAGTCGTGCTATCAAGGACGATGATATTTTTGTTGCCATTGTAGGGCATGCCGTCGATGGTCGTCGTTTTATCGATAAAGCTGTTGCTCAAGGTGCAAAGGCGGTCATTGCACAATCAAGCGATGACAAAGCGCACGGCTTGGTTGAATGGTTAGATGCAGTGCCGGTAGTTTATGTTTCAGAGCTAAATGTAATTCTCTCTGAACTGGCGGGTCGTGTTTATTCTTCTCAAGCAACCAAATTGATTGGCGTTACTGGCACCAATGGCAAAACCACCATCACTCAATTGATTGCTCAGTGGCTAGACCTAGTGGGTCAACGTTCTGCAGTAATGGGCACTACGGGTAACGGTTTTCTAGACAACCTCAAAACGGCGGCGAATACGACTGGTAGTGCGATTGAAATACAGCGCACACTGAGTGAGTTAGCTGAAGAAAATGCCGTTTATACCGCAATGGAAATCTCTTCTCATGGTTTGGTTCAAGGCCGAGTCAAGGCGTTGGACTTTGAGGTTGGCGTCTTTACTAACCTGAGCCGTGACCATTTGGATTACCATGGCACGATGGAAGAGTACGCACTGGCTAAGAAGAGCTTGTTTACTCAGCACAAGTGTAAGCACGCAGTGATTAATGTGGATGATGAAGTCGGTAAAACTTGGATGGCAGATCTGTCCAATGCAGTAGCTGTATCATTGCTGCCATTATCGGGTTACCAGCAGTCAGTATGGGCATCGGATGTTGCCTATGCAGAGACAGGCATCAAACTCGCTTTTGACGGTAGCTGGGGGCAGGGGCAACTGTCTGTTCCGTTAATTGGTCAGTTCAACGCCTCAAATGTATTGGTTGCTTTCGCGACATTACTTTCACTAGGCATCGAGAAGCAAACCTTGGTCGACTCAGCACCTCAACTGCAACCAGTTATTGGTCGTATGGAATTGTTCCAAGTACCACATAAAGCAAAAGTAGTGGTCGATTACGCGCATACACCAGACGCACTAGAGAAAGCCCTGGCAGCACTGCGAGTTCACTGCTCTGGAAAACTATGGGCAATCTTTGGCTGCGGTGGTGATCGAGATACTGGCAAGCGCCCTATGATGGCGGTGACCGCAGAGCAGTTCGCCGATAACATTATTATTTCAGATGACAATCCTCGCAGCGAAGAGCCTGCATTGATTGTTAAAGACATGCTGGCCGGCTTAAATGAGCCTGATGCAGCCTTTGTTGAACACGATCGTTTTCAGGCGGTTAAGTTTGCTTTAGAGCAGGCGGGTAATAACGACATTATTCTTCTGGCCGGTAAAGGCCATGAGGATTACCAAGTACTGAAAGACAAAACGATCCACTATTCGGATCGAGAGTCTGCGCTACAACTTTTAGGTATTTCATAATGATTGATGTATCACTCGAGCAGATCTGCTCAGCGGTGAACGGTCAGCTGTTTGAGGCTGGCAAATCGAGCAATAGTGTGATCAATGCAGTTTCTACCGACACTCGTACTGTTGAAGAAGGTGCGTTGTTTGTTGCTCTCGTTGGTGAACGTTTTGATGCGCATGATTTTTGCGGTCAGGCTGTTGAGGCCAATGCGAGTGCGTTATTAGTCGAACGAAAACTTGACTTAAATATTACTCAAGTTGTTGTTGAAGACACTAAACTTGCTTTAGGTCAGCTAAGTGCTTGGATTCACGAGCAATGTAACGTTCCAACTATGGCGATTACAGGCAGCTGCGGCAAGACGACAGTAAAAGAGATGGTTGCAAGCATTTTGCATCAACGTGGCAAGGTGCTGTTTACAGCGGGTAACTTCAATAATGATATTGGGGTACCGTTAACTCTGCTACGCAGTGAGCCAAGTGATGATTACGCGGTGATCGAATTAGGCGCCAATCACATCGGTGAAATTGCTTATACCACTCAGCTTGTGAAACCACAGGTTGCTTTGGTTAACAATGTCGCAGCGGCACACTTAGAAGGTTTTGGTTCTATCGATGGTGTGAAGCAAGCGAAAGGCGAAATTTTTCAGGGGCTTGCTGCTGGTGATACTGCTATTGTTAATCTAGAGAGCAATGGTGGTGACTTCTGGAAGGATGTGCTTGCAGATAAAAGCGTACTGACCTTTTCCGAAAGTGATGATAAGGCAGATTACTTTGCGACGAATATTCGCATCAATGAGCAGGGTGAAGCTTGTTTTGATATGCAGACTCCGCAAGGTGCCATTGATGTCGAACTTGGCATTATCGGTCAGCACAATGTGGCAAACGCATTAGCGGCAGCTGCACTGAGCATTCAATTCGGTGCCACGCTTGCAGAAATTAAAAGCGGTTTAGCGAATCTTATCTCTGTGAAAGGCCGAGTTGAGGTTCAACAATTAAGTCAGAATATCAAGCTGATAGATGACAGTTACAACGCCAGCGTACCGGCAATGAAGGCTGCAGCTAAATTGCTGTCGAGCTTCAAAGGTCAGCGTTGGTTGATTTTAGGCAATATGGCTGAATTAGGCGATGAAAGCCTTGCACTTCACTGTCAAGTCGGTGAATATGCTGCCCCATTCGCTTTTGAGCATGTACTCACTTACGGTGATGATACCAAGGTGATTAGTGAAGTGTGTAATGGCACTCACTTTGCAACGCATGAAGCGATGATCGCGCACATAGAGCAGCACTTGAGCTTGCCAGAAAACGTGCCACATACCTTGTTGGTAAAAGGCGCTAATAGTGCAGGAATGAGTAAAATAGCCGCTGCTTTAAAGGAGAACTTTTCATGATAATTTGGCTTGCAGAGCTACTACAGCCACACTTTTCTTTTTTCCGTTTGTTCGAATACTTATCGTTTCGTGCAATCGCGAGTATTTTGACGGCTTTATGCCTGTCGCTGTGGATGGGACCTCGCTTAATTGAGCGTCTGCAAATGCTGCAAATTGGCCAAGTTGTTCGTAACGACGGCCCTGAGTCTCACTTCAGTAAGCGTGGAACACCAACCATGGGGGGGGTAATGATCCTTGCTGCGATCATTACTACAGTCTTGCTTTGGGCTGACTTATCAAACCCTTACGTTTGGGCGGTGCTTGTCGTGCTAGGCGGTTACGGTGCAGTTGGTTTTGTTGATGATTATCGTAAAGTCGTTCGCAAGAACACTGATGGTCTGATTGCCCGTTGGAAGTATTTCTGGCAGTCGGCGATTGCTTTGGTAGTGGCGTTTGCTCTGTATGCTCACGGACAAGACACTGCAGCAACACAATTAGTAGTGCCTTTCTTTAAAGATGTGATGCCACAACTTGGTTTACTGTACATTGTTCTAACTTACTTTGTTATTGTGGGTACCAGTAACGCGGTAAACCTAACTGATGGCCTAGATGGCTTGGCGATTATGCCAACGGTTATGGTTGCAGCGGGTTTTGCTGTTATCGCTTGGGCGACTGGTAACGTTAACTTCGCAGCCTACCTACACATTCCATACATCCCATATACCTCTGAACTGGTTGTGGTATGTACTGCTATCGTTGGTGCTGGTCTTGGCTTCCTATGGTTCAACACTTACCCAGCTCAAGTATTCATGGGCGATGTTGGCTCTTTAGCACTGGGTGGTGCGTTAGGTGTGATTGCGGTACTTGTTCGTCAAGAGTTGGTATTAGTGATCATGGGTGGTGTGTTTGTTATGGAGACCTTGTCAGTAATTCTGCAAGTTGGCTCTTACAAATTACGTGGCCAGCGTATTTTCCGTATGGCACCGATTCACCACCACTACGAGCTTAAAGGCTGGCCAGAACCACGTGTTATCGTGCGCTTTTGGATCATCTCAATGGTATTGGTACTGATTGGCTTAGCGACACTGAAAGTTCGTTAATCCTATGTGAGCCTCTGTTATAGGGGCTCTTTAAAACTATTAAGAGCATCTTGTTTAAATGGAACGTTGGCAAAATATTCAAAATGTAGTGGTTGTGGGGCTCGGTATTACCGGGCTCTCTGTCGTTAAACATCTCGTAAAATATCAGCCTCATACGCATGTGAAGGTCATTGATACGCGAGAGCTGCCACCAGGAAAGGAATCTTTGCCTGAATCGGTAGAGCTACATTCTGGAAGTTGGAATAGCCAATGGCTAGCTGAGGCTGACTTAGTGGTTGCTAACCCGGGAATTGCTTTAGCGACGCCGGAAATTCAAGGTGTCCTTCATGCAGGAACGCCTGTCGTTGGTGACATTGAGCTTTTTGGTTGGGCAGTCGATAAGCCTGTTGTGGCGATTACTGGTTCAAATGGTAAGAGTACCGTGACGGATTTGACTGGTGTGCTTGCAAAAGCTGCTGGGCTTAACGTTGGTGTTGGTGGCAATATTGGTATTCCTGCCCTAGACCTCCTAGAACTTGATGCCGATGTATATGTCCTTGAACTTTCAAGTTTTCAGCTAGAAACCACCTCGAATTTAAAACTTGCTGCTGCGGCATTCTTAAACTTGTCTGAAGATCATATGGATCGCTATCAAAGCATGGCTGATTACCGTGAGGCCAAGTTAAGAATCTTTAATAACGCGCAGTGTGCGATTGTAAATCGTGAAGATAAAGATACTTATCCTGACCAAACATTGCCATTGGTGACTTTTGGCCTAGATAACCAAGAGTTTGGTGTATCAACGATTGATGGTAGTGAGTGGCTGGTCGATAACGGTAAACCTGTCCTTACTACTCAAGATTTAACATTGGTTGGACGTCACAATGTGGCAAATGCGTTAGTCTCTCTTGCACTATTGAAGCAAGTTGGTATCGAATACAACAAAAGTCTAGAGGCTTTGAAAGCCTATAACGGTTTGACGCATCGTTGCCAAGTGGTGGCTGATAAGCGCGAAATCAAATGGGTTAATGACTCCAAAGCAACCAACGTAGCCAGCACATTGGCGGCTCTGTCTGGTTTGGAATATCAAGGTACGCTATATCTTCTGGTTGGCGGCGTGGGTAAAGGTGCTGATTTTAGCGAGTTGGAACCAGTATTAGCGCAACTTGAACGTGTTCAATTGTGTTGTTTCGGTGAAGATGCAGATCAATTCATGCCACTACACCCATCGGCACAAAAGTTCGATACCATGCAGCAGATAATCGAATCCATCTCGCCACAGCTGGTGGCGGGAGATATGGTGATGCTGTCTCCGGCGTGCGCAAGCTTCGATCAATTTAATAATTTTATGGCAAGAGGTGACGCGTTCACTGAGCTTGCTCATGAGTATGCTTAACGTGTTGAAGGACTAACATTCAGTGCAAAGAGTCAAAGAGATTAATCAATCTATCTGGCAGTGGCTAAACCGTGCTACTCCAGAGGCGCTTTACGATCGTCAATTGGTGTGGATTGCTCTGGGGCTAATGCTGACAGGTTTGGTGATAGTGACGTCTGCTTCCTTCCCCATCAGTGCTCGTTTAACCGATCAGCCGTTTCACTTTATGTTTCGTCACGCGATCTTCCTGCTGCTCGCACTGGGAGTATCCAGTGTGATATTGCAAATCCCGATGAAGCGCTGGTTTCAATACAGCATGTACCTGTTAGGATTATCCTTCTTCTTGCTGGTTGTGGTACTAGCAGTCGGTAAGTCAGTTAACGGTGCATCTCGTTGGATACCTCTTGGGCTATTTAACTTACAGCCTGCCGAGGTCGCTAAGCTTTCCTTGTTTATCTTCATGGCGGGCTACTTGGTTCGTAAACAAGACGAAGTGAGAAAAACCTTCTTCGGTGGTTTTGCAAAACCCATCATGGTGTTTGGTGCTTTTGCCGTCTTGCTACTTGGTCAACCCGACTTAGGTACCGTAGTTGTAATGTTGGTGACCCTGTTTGGCATGCTGTTCATTGCTGGTGCCAAGTTGTCACACTTTATTGCCTTGATGGTCGCTGGTATTGCCGCCGTCGTTGGTTTGATTGTCATAGAACCTTACCGTGTTCGACGTGTGACTTCATTCTGGGAACCATGGAATGACCCATTTGGTAGCGGCTACCAATTAACTCAATCATTGATGGCATTCGGCCGTGGTGATTGGATGGGGCAAGGGCTTGGTAACTCGATTCAAAAACTCGAATACCTACCAGAAGCGCATACTGACTTTGTATTTGCGGTCTTGGCTGAAGAGCTTGGCTTTGTCGGTGTTACCTTAGTATTAATGTTGATCTTCAGCTTGGTGTTAAAAGCCATTCTGATTGGCAAAAAAGCCTTTGAACATGATCAGGTGTTCAGCGGCTATCTGGCTTTTGGTATTGGTATTTGGTTTGCGTTTCAGACGCTTGTTAACGTAGGTGCTGCATCTGGCATCGTTCCAACTAAAGGTCTAACCCTACCGCTAATCAGTTATGGTGGTTCGAGTTTAATTATTATGTCGGTAGCGGTATCAATGCTGCTGCGCATTGACCATGAATGTCGAATGCAGCAAAAAGAACAAGCTGATAATCCAAACGAATTAGTAGAATAAGAATCTAACGCGATGAAACAAAACAAAAAACTTTTAGTGATGGCTGGCGGTACCGGCGGTCACGTTTTCCCAGGATTAGCAGTAGCGAAAAAGCTTCAGCAACAAGGTTGGGAAATTCGCTGGTTAGGCACAGCAGACAGAATGGAAGCGGATTTGGTGCCAAAGCATGGCATTGAGATCGACTTTATTAAAGTGAAAGGCCTGCGTGGTCAAGGCATTAGCAAGTTAATTAAAGCTCCATTCCAAATTATTAATGCCATACTTCAAGCAAAGCAGCATATCAAAGCATGGCAGCCTGACGTGGTACTTGGCATGGGTGGCTATGTGAGTGGCCCAGGTGGTATTGCGGCATGGTTATCAGGCATTCCTGTTGTTTTGCATGAACAAAATGCAGTGGCGGGTCTAACCAACCAATGGCTATCTAAGATTGCGAAAAAGGTTTTCCAAGCCTTCCCTGGTGCATTTCCTACCGCTGAGGTAGTGGGGAACCCAGTTCGTGAGGATGTGGTTGCTTTACCGGAGCCAGAGCAGCGCATGGTTGAGCGTGATGGCGATATCCGCATTTTAGTTATGGGTGGTAGCCAGGGGGCTAAAATCCTCAACGATACTTTACCTGTTGTGATGGAACAGCTTGGAGAAGGCTTCAGTGTCATGCACCAAGCGGGTAAGAACAATCAACAGCAAGTGATTGAACAATACAAATCACATTCTGTAGATAATGTTCAAGTAACTGAATTTATTGATGATGTGGCGCAAGCTTATGAGTGGGCCGATCTACTAGTGTGTCGCTCCGGCGCGTTAACTGTATCAGAAGTGTCTGCAGCCGGTGTCGGTTCTATTTTTGTTCCGTTTATGCATAAAGACAGACAGCAAGCACTGAATGCCGACCATTTGGTTGAATGTGGTGCGGCGTTAATGATTGAACAGCCACAACTGACGGCTGAAAAGTTAGCGAATACCATCGCTGAGCTTGATAGAAATGAATTAAACATGATGGCAACGAAAGCACGTAAAGCAGCCAAGCTTGATGCTGACGTTACCGTCGCTGAAGCGATTAAAGCTTTAGCAAAATAATGAGACTGAATTGATGACGATTGAACATACCCAAGACTTAGCGCAAATCCGTGCAATGGTGCCAGAGATGCGCCGTGTTAAATCTATCCACTTCATTGGTATTGGTGGTGCTGGAATGAGCGGGATTGCTGAAGTCTTGCTTAATGAAGGTTACCACATCACTGGTTCTGATATCGCTCAAAACCCAGTTACAGAGCGTTTAGTTAGCAAGGGTGCGACTGTTTTCATTGGTCATCAAGCAAGTAACGTTGCAGATGCAAGTGTGGTGGTGGTATCAACCGCTATCAACGAAGAGAACCCTGAGATTATTGCTGCTCGTGAAGCGCGCACGCCTATTGTTCGTCGTGCAGAAATGCTGGCTGAGCTGATGCGTTTTCGTCACGGTATTGCTGTGGCAGGTACGCACGGTAAGACAACAACGACTGCTTTAGTTACACAGATTTACTCTGAAGCCGGCCTAGATCCAACGTTTGTAAACGGTGGTTTAGTGAAAAGTGCAGGTACCAATGCACGATTAGGATCGAGCCGTATCTTGATCGCAGAAGCTGATGAGAGTGATGCATCATTCTTACACCTGCAACCTATGGTGAGTATCGTAACCAATATCGAAGCCGATCACATGGATACCTATGGCGGTGACTTCGAAACGCTAAAGCAGACGTTTATCGACTTCTTACACAACCTACCATTCTACGGTCAGGCTGTGATGTGTGTGGATGACCCTGTTGTTCGTGAGCTTATCCCTCAAGTTAGCCGCCAAGTGATTACTTACGGTTTCTCAGAGGATGCGGATATCCGTATCGAGAACTACGTACAAGAAGGTCAGCAAGGTAAGTTCACTGTGGTTCGTGAAGGTAAAGCGAACCTTGATATTACGCTGAACATCCCAGGTCGTCACAACGCACTGAATGCATCGGCGGCGATTGCAGTGGCAACGGAAGATGACATCAGCGATGAAGCGATCCTAAAAGCGATGGCAGGAACCGAAGGTACTGGACGTCGTTTTGATCACCTTGGTGAGTACGAAACAGGTAACGGTGTCGCAATGCTGGTAGACGATTACGGCCATCACCCAACGGAAGTTGATGTAACGATTCAGGCTGCTCGTAGCGGCTGGGCCGATAAGCGTCTCGTGATGATTTTCCAGCCGCACCGTTATAGCCGGACTCGTGATTTATATGATGATTTTGCGAACGTTCTTGAGCAGGTTGATGTCTTAATCTTATTAGATGTTTATTCTGCTGGTGAGAAACCTATTGCAGGGGCAGACGGGCGCTCATTAAGTCGAACGATTCGTGGGCGTGGTAAGATTGACCCAATCTTTGTTGCTGATATCAACACGCTGCCATCGGCTTTAGCGAATGTAATTCAAGGCGGCGACCTTGTACTGACGCAGGGTGCCGGTGATGTTGGTCGTGTTGCTAAGCAGCTAGAATCATTACAGTTAGACATTAATAAAATGAAGAACGTGTAGCAGAATACTGTCTACATACTGTGGTCAATCGCTCACTTCTTGCGATTGACCTAAAATTAACCAAAAATCTTATTATCAACGTTTGATAGTTTGATTTTGCTCAGTATAATTCACAGGTTAAAGTAAGTGCTTTTACCTCTATTACGAAGATAGGGAATAGAATTGCGAACCAACGACAGGGAAGGCGGGCTTTGGTAGAAAGTACTTTTAGCGAAAACCGCCACCTATTCAGTTTACCATCGTTAAAGAAACAGGCCCTAGGCGGGTCCTTTTTTGTCATGGTATTGCTATTCATTGGGTTTCTTTTCTATACCATACTGACTTGGATGTGGGACGATCAACGATTGCCTCTTTCCAAAATAGTCATTCAAGGTGACTTAACTTATGTAACCGCTGGTGATGTTCAACATGCTTTTGGAAGACTCGAGCATATTGGTACATTCATGTCACAAGACATTGGTGTGTTGCAAGACAGTTTAGAAGCATTGCCTTGGGTGTCAGTTGTCTCTATTCGTAAGCAGTGGCCAGACACAATAAAAGTATTTTTGACTGAGTATCATGCGGCAGCAATCTGGAACGGCAACATGCTGTTGAATGATGATGGTCAGGTGTTTAATGGCGATATCGGCCTTGTGAAAGGCGATAGAGTTAAGCTTTACGGCCCAGATGGCACCAGCCAAGAGGTGATCGAAAAGTGGAGGAAGATAACCCCTTTGATTAACACTCTAGGGTTAACGGTTACCTCACTTGTTCTCAACGAACGTCGCGCTTGGCAAATAATCCTAGATAACGGTATCCGTTTAGAACTAGGTAAAGATTCTTTAGATGAGCGTGTTGAACGCTTCATTTCGCTTTACAACGAACTTGGTAGTAAGGCGAATCAAGTGAGCTACATCGACCTCAGGTATGATACGGGAGCCGCTGTAGGCTGGTTTCCAGAGCAAGAGTTAGAAGAGAGCACAGATGACTAAGACCGCAGATGACAACATAATCGTTGGTCTTGATATAGGCACTGCGACCATATCAGCTCTGGTTGGTGAAATACTGCCTGATGGTCAAATCAATATCATTGGCTCTGGGCAAAGCCCATCCAGAGGTATGGATAAAGGTGGTGTGAACGACCTAGAGTCGGTAGTTAAGTCGGTTCAGCGAGCAATTGATCAAGCAGAGTTGATGGCCGAATGCCAAATCAGCAATGTGTTTATCTCGCTATCAGGCAAACATATCGCAAGCCGAATTGAAAAAGGCATGGGCACTATCTCTGATGAAGAGGTGTCTCAAGACGATATGGATCGAGCGATCCATACCGCGAAATCAATTAAAATAGGTGAAGAGCAGAGAATTCTGCACGTGATCCCACAAGAATTTACCATTGATTATCAAGAAGGGATTAAGAACCCACTTGGTCTGTCTGGTGTTCGAATGGAAGTGAGCGTTCATCTAATTTCTTGCCATAGCGACATGGCAAGAAACATTATTAAAGCTGTTGAACGATGTGGTCTCACTGTAGAACAAATCGTGTTTTCAGGACTTGCCTCAAGTAATGCGGTAATTACTGAAGATGAGCGAGAGCTCGGAGTGTGTGTGGTTGATATCGGCGCGGGCACAATGGATATTTCCATTTGGACTGGCGGCGCACTACGACACACAGAAGTCTTTTCCTACGCAGGAAATGCAGTAACCAGTGATATTGCCTTCGCTTTCGGTACGCCAGTGAGTGATGCCGAAGAGATAAAAGTAAACCATGGTTGCGCTCTGAGTGAGCTCGTTAGCAAGGATGACTCTGTTAACGTCCCAAGTGTTGGTGGTCGCCCATCGAGAAGTTTGCAACGACAAACTTTGTCGGAAGTGATTGAACCACGTTACACTGAACTTATGGGGCTCGTTAACCAAACTATCGATACGGTTCAATTACAGCTACGAGACGAAGGCATTAAACACCACCTTGCAGCTGGCGTCGTCCTCACTGGTGGAGCGGCACAAATTGACGGATTGGTAGAGTGTGCGGAACGTGTTTTCCGCAATCAAGTTCGAGTTGGTAAGCCATTAGAAGTTAGTGGCTTAACTGATTATGTTAAAGAGCCGTATCATTCTACGGCGGTTGGTTTACTTCATTACGCAAGAGATTGTCAGATCAGTGATGAAGGTGATTACAGCGAACCTAAGCGTTCAGCACCTTCGATGTCTGGTTTATTTGGTAAATTGCGTAATTGGATACAAAAAGAGTTTTAACCTGAGTTGCAGGAAAAAACGGAGATAACACATGTTTGAACCGATGATGGAAATGTCTGACGATGCAGTAATTAAAGTCGTTGGAGTTGGTGGCGGTGGCGGTAACGCTGTTGAGCACATGGTACGTGAATCAATCGAAGGCGTAGAATTCATCAGTGTTAATACTGATGCGCAAGCACTTCGTAAAACAAGCGTGAGCAGCGTGATCCAAATTGGTGGTGATATCACTAAAGGTCTTGGCGCTGGTGCAAACCCACAAGTAGGCCGTGATGCAGCTCTCGAAGATCGAGAAAGAATTAAAGAAGTTCTAACTGGCGCCGATATGGTATTTATCGCAGCTGGAATGGGCGGTGGTACTGGTACAGGTGCTGCTCCAGTTATTGCTGAAGTTGCGAAAGAGCTAGGTGTGCTAACCGTTGCTGTTGTAACAAAGCCGTTTAGCTTTGAAGGCAAAAAGCGTCTAGCGTTTGCTGAGCAAGGTATCGAAGAGCTTTCTAAACATGTGGATTCATTAATTACGATTCCAAATGAAAAGCTACTTAAAGTACTCGGCCGTGGTGTTACACTGCTAGAAGCTTTCGCAAGTGCAAATGATGTACTTAAAAACGCTGTACAAGGTATCGCTGAGCTAATTACTCGCCCTGGTATGATCAACGTCGACTTCGCGGATGTTCGCACCGTAATGTCGGAAATGGGTCATGCAATGATGGGTAGCGGTATCGCAAAAGGTGAAGACCGTGCTGAAGAAGCTGCTGAAACGGCAATTTCTAGCCCACTACTAGAAGACATCGACCTAGCTGGCGCGCGTGGCGTTCTTGTGAACATCACAGCAGGCCTAGATATGCGTCTAGATGAGTTCGAAACAGTAGGTAACACAGTTAAGGCATTCGCTTCTGATAACGCAACAGTTGTGATTGGTACTTCTCTAGACCCTGATATGACGGACGAAATCCGTGTAACTGTTGTTGCAACAGGTATCGGTACAGAGAGAAAGCCAGATATTACATTAGTTGCTGGTGGTAAAGCTAAGGTTGCACCAACCCCTCAACCACAAGTCGCTGCACAAGCTGCACCAAAAGTGGAAGAGAGAATGGCACAGCCATTGCAAGAAACAACTGAGGTAAAACCTCAAGTTAAGCCGCAGCCAACAACGTCGCCTGTTTCTTCAGGTACAGGGGCTGGCCAAAGTGCCGCACCTAAAGCTGAAAAAGAGAGCGGATACTTAGATATTCCAGCATTCTTACGACGTCAGGCTGATTAACAATTACCCAAAAATTGACTATCGTCTAATTAATGGTAAAATTCGCGGTCGGTAAATACTGGCCGTGATTTGTAGCACTGATAACGAGGCAAGCAGATGATCAGACAACGTACTCTGAAAGAAATTGTGAAAACAACTGGTGTGGGTCTCCACTCTGGTCGTAAAGTCACGCTTACTCTTCGCCCGGCAGCTGCAAATACAGGTATTGTTTATCGTCGTACTGATGTAAATCCACCTGTAGATTTTCCAGCTGACCCAGCATCAGTTCGTGACACTATGTTATGTACTGCTCTTGTGAATGACGAAGGCGTACGTATCTCTACAGTGGAACACCTTAACGCGGCTCTAGCGGGCATGGGCATCGACAACATCATTGTTGAAGTAGATGCACCAGAGATCCCAATTATGGATGGTAGCGCAAGCCCATTCGTATACTTGCTCCAGCAAGCGGGTGTTGAAACACTGAATGCACCAAAACGTTTCATTCGCATCAAAAAGCCAGTTCGTTTTGAAGACGGTGATAAGTGGGCAGAGTTTGTTCCATTTAACGGCTTCCGTATGGACTTTGAAATTGAGTTCAACCACCCTGCAATTGAGTCTGACGAACAGCATCTATTGTTTGATTTCTCTTCTCAAGGCTTTGTGAAAGAGATCTCTCGAGCTCGTACTTTCGGCTTCATGCGTGATATCGAATACCTTCAATCACAAAACTTGTGTTTGGGTGGCAGCTTTGACTGTGCAATCGTACTAGACGAATACCGGATTCTTAATGAAGAAGGTCTACGTTTTGACAATGAGTTTGTAACTCATAAAGTGCTAGATGCGATTGGTGACCTATACATGTGTGGACACGCTATTATCGGTGAGTTCCGTGCATACAAATCAGGTCACGGCCTAAATAACCAATTGCTACGTGCAGTGCTTGCTGAGGCAGAAGCTTGGGAATGGGCAACATTCGAAGAAGAAGCTGGCTCGCCGGTGGCTTTTGCTGAACCAGGAATGGTTCTAGCGTAATTGTTGTTTTCAACAATGTAAGATTTCGAAAACCAGGCTATCGGCCTGGTTTTTTTGTATCTATTTTCCAGATACAGTGTCATCAACATCCGAAAGTCATCGACTAATGGGCGCCAGTCTGGCTAATCCATCAGCAATTAGAAAGAAAAGTTCCAAGCACATCAAACAAATGGGGTTATAAATGGTCGTTGGTGTGAAAATTACTTACACTAAGGGGCAATAATTTTAACTCAAGCCTTGAAAACTCTACTCTCAAGTACAATATCAGAAATACTAGATTTATCTCAGTATCCTTGGTTAGTAACTGAAGACTGGTTCATCGCTAGTAGAGACTGACGGCATTTAAAATAGATCGCGGACGATCTGAGAACGAAGAGATTCCAAGCACATGATTACTAAGCTGCTGACAAAGGTAATTGGCAGTCGCAATGACAGAACACTGCGCCGCCTTAGAAAAATTGTAAAAGAAATTAATAACTACGAGCCAACGTTTGAAGCGCTTTCTGACGAAGAGCTAAAAGCGAAAACTGTTGAGTTTCGTGAGCGCTTAGATAAAGGTGAATCGCTAGACCAACTTCTACCTGAAGCATTTGCTACGGTACGTGAAGCGTCTAAGCGTGTATACGGCATGCGTCACTTTGACGTGCAATTGATTGGTGGCATGGTTCTAAATGCTGGCCAAATTGCAGAGATGCGTACAGGTGAGGGTAAGACTCTTACAGCAACTCTACCAGCTTATCTTAACGCCCTGCCAAGCAAAGGTGTTCACGTAGTAACGGTGAACGACTACCTAGCTAAGCGTGATGCGGAAACTAACCGCCCATTATTTGAATTCCTTGGTATGACTGTTGGCGTGAACGTGCCAAATATGGCTCCGCCAGAGAAAAAAGAAGCATACCAATCGGATATCCTATACGGAACAAACAACGAGTTTGGTTTCGATTACCTACGTGACAACATGGCTTTCCGTGCTGAAGATCGTGTTCAACGCGAACGCTTCTTTGCTGTAGTCGATGAGGTTGACTCAATCTTAATCGATGAAGCGCGTACACCTCTTATTATCTCTGGCCCAGCTGAAGATAGCTCAGATCTTTACACGCGTATTAACACATTGATTCCTCATCTTGAGCGTCAAGATAAAGAAGATTCTGAAGAGTACCGTGGTGAAGGTCACTACACCATGGACGAAAAATCTAAGCAGGTTCACCTGACAGAAAACGGTCAAGAATTTGTTGAAGAGCTAATGGTTAAAAATGGCCTGATGGAAGAGGGTGATACGCTTTATTCTCCAACAAACATCAGCCTACTGCATCATGTTAATGCTGCGCTTCGTGCACACGTATTGTTTGAGAAGAACGTAGATTACATTGTAACTGAAGAAGGCGAAGTGGTTATCGTTGACGAACATACTGGTCGTACAATGCCAGGTCGTCGTTGGTCTGAAGGTTTACACCAAGCTGTTGAAGCAAAAGAAGGTGTGAAGATTCAGAATGAAAACCAAACGCTAGCTTCTATTACTTTTCAAAACTTCTTCCGTCTGTACGAGAAACTGTCAGGTATGACAGGTACAGCCGATACTGAAGCTTTCGAATTCCAGTCTATCTATGGCCTTGAAACGGTTGTTATCCCAACTAACAAACCTATGGTTCGTAACGATATGCCTGATGTGGTTTATCGTACAGAAGAAGACAAATTCAATGCGATCATTGAAGACATTAAAGACCGTGTTGCAGCAGGTCAGCCATCACTGGTTGGTACGGTTTCTATCGAGAAATCAGAGCTACTGTCTAACGCACTGAAAAAAGCAAAAATTAAGCACAACGTACTAAACGCGAAATTCCACGAGAAAGAAGCGGAAATCGTAGCGCAAGCAGGTACACCAGGTGCAGTAACCATCGCAACTAACATGGCCGGTCGTGGTACCGATATCGTGTTAGGTGGTAGCTGGCAGTCTGAAGTTGAGAAACTACAAAACCCAACTCAAGAGCAGATCGACAAGATCAAAGCGGATTGGAAAGTGGTTCACGACA
The DNA here is from genome assembly GCF_054968605.1 of Pseudoalteromonas sp. G5_S1_14_S5. NCBI lineage: Bacteria > Pseudomonadati > Pseudomonadota > Gammaproteobacteria > Alteromonadales > Pseudoalteromonadaceae > Pseudoalteromonas > Pseudoalteromonas sp. G5_S1_14_S5. The sequence continues at coordinate 42,425 of NZ_JBQKUM010000006.1, forward strand.
AAGTACTAGAGTCAGGCGGTCTACACATCATTGGTACAGAGCGTCACGAATCTCGTCGTATCGATAACCAGCTACGTGGTCGTTCTGGTCGTCAAGGTGATGCAGGTTCTTCACGTTTTTACCTATCGATGGAAGACTCTCTACTTCGTATCTTCACTTCTGATCGTATGGCTGGCCTTATCCAAAGTGGTATGGATGAAGGTGAAGCGATCGAATCTAAGATGCTATCTCGCTCTATCGAAAAAGCACAACGTAAAGTTGAAGGCCGTAACTTCGATATCCGTAAGCAACTTCTAGAGTACGACGATGTAGCGAATGACCAACGTAAAGTGGTTTACGAGCTGCGTGATGAGCTAATGGGCTCTGACGACATCAGCGAAATGATCGAACATAACCGTGAAGACGTGTTTACGTCGGTTATCGATGAGTACATTGCTCCGCAATCTCTGGAAGATATGTGGGACATCGCTGGTCTACAAGATCGTCTGAAGAACGACTTCGACCTAGACTTTGATATCCAAGGCTGGTTGGACGAAGACGACAAGCTTTACGAAGAAGCACTACGCGAGCGTATCCTAGGCATGGCTGTTGATGCCTACAAACAGAAAGAAGAAGTAGTTGGTGCACAAGTGCTACGTAACTTCGAGAAGTCTGTAATGTTGCAAACGCTAGATGGTCTATGGAAAGAGCACTTGGCTGCGATGGATCACCTTCGCCAAGGTATCCACCTACGTGGTTACGCTCAGAAGAACCCGAAACAAGAGTACAAGCGTGAGTCGTTTGAACTGTTTGAAGGTCTACTGGATGTACTGAAGTCAGACGTTATTACTATCCTTTCGAAAGTTCGCGTTCAGCAACAAGAAGAAGTAGAAAAGATGGAAGCGCAGCGTCAGGCTCAAGCTGAAGAAGCAGCGCGTCGTGCGCAAGCACAACACGCAACTGCAGAAAACCAGCTAGGCGATGATGAAGCAGAAGCAGCGTCGCCACAAACGGTAGTACGTGATGAGCGTAAAGTTGGCCGTAATGAGCCTTGCCCATGTGGTAGTGGTAAGAAGTACAAGCAGTGTCACGGTAAAATTAATTGATGCTTTGCTGTAAAGGCTGATAACTGCGTCGGCGATGCTCATTTACACTTGTAAGCTCCGCGTCGCCTCCTTGTTCTCAACCATTACAGCTTTGCCTAAATATAATTTTATTTATTCAAGAGTCGCTTAGGCGGCTCTTTTTGTATGTAAATTTCATGGCTTACTTTGTTACACAAGGAAGTCGTCATTCCCTATAGCGAGGAACGAGCGTAAGAGGGAATCTCATTTAGATAGGCTCACGTTGCTTTAGATCCCCAACTCAGCCGTTGCTCCTTCTTGAGGATGACGTATTTAGGGACTATGTGAGTTAAGCGTTTAATTTAGGAACACCATCAATGAAAAGAATCCATATCGTAGCGGGTATTATCTTCAATCAAGATAAGTCACAGGTATTTATTACAAAGCGTCCAGATGACAAGCATAAAGGTGGCTTCTGGGAATTTCCAGGTGGCAAGGTTGAAGAGGGTGAAACTATTGAGCAAGCGATGACTCGTGAGCTTGATGAAGAGATCGGTATCAAGGTGACTGAGCAGTCTCTGTTTGAGCACCTTGAATTTGATTACACGGATAAGTCACTTAAGTTCGATTTTATTCTCGTGACTGATTTTGAAGAGCTGCCTTATGGCAAAGAAGGTCAGCAAGGTGAATGGGTCAGCCTTGAATCATTGAATCAGTACGCTTTCCCTGAAGCAAATATGCCAATTTTAGAGCGAGTGGTAAAAGAGTTTTCTTAATTGCTAGCCTGAGTTTGAGATTGTTGTTAGTTTAAAGAGATTAATCGAATGAACGTTGCCACAAGAGAACAGTGGTAACGGAAACCAAAACAATGGAGATATTCGCAGTGGTAAGAATTGCAATAGCAGGAGCAGCGGGTCGTATGGGCCGCAACTTGGTGAAAGCCGCTCATCATAACTTAGAAGCTAGCGTTAGCGCTGGCTCTGAACGTCCAGAGTCATCATTAGTTGGCGTTGATGTAGGCGAGTTATGTGGGGAAGGTCATTTTGATGTTGCTCTTGTTGATGACTTGTCTAAGGCCATCGAAGAATTTGATGTGATCGTCGACTTTACCGCACCTGTTAGCACGTTAGCGAATATTGAGCTTTGTAAACGCCACGGTAAAAAACTCATCATCGGTACGACAGGCTTCTCTGAAGAAGAGAAGCAGGTGATTGATGCAGCCTCAAAAGAGATGCCTATCGTAATGGCACCAAACTACAGCGTAGGCGTTAACCTAGTATTTAAGCTGCTAGAAAAGGCCGCTAAAGTGATGGGTGATTACTGTGATGTTGAAATTGTCGAGGCTCACCACCGTCATAAAGTAGATGCACCATCAGGTACTGCTATTGGTATGGGTGAAGCGATCGCCGGTGCTATGGGCAATGAACTGAATGATGTAGCGGTATGGTCACGTGAAGGTATTACGGGTGAACGTACGAAAGATGAGATTGGCTTCGCAACGATTCGTGCTGGTGACATCATCGGAGAGCATACTGCGATGTTTGCAGATATCGGCGAACGAGTAGAGATTACTCATAAAGCGACGGACCGAATGACCTTTGCAAATGGTGCGATCAAAGCAGCAGTTTGGCTCAATGACAAACCAGCGGGCTTTTATACCATGACAGATGTCCTTGGTTTGAATGACCTATAAATAGATAATTATGCGCTGGCGATTGCCGGCGCTTTCTTTATTTGCTACCTTTAACGCTGTATTCTTGTTTCTCACTCCTCTCTTAAACCTACCTTTAAACATCTTTTTCACCTTACTTTTCTTATTATTTTGTTCTCTTGGTCTTATTTTTTGCTTAGATCTTTAAATCTTCACATCTTCTGTTTGTATTTATCGATTGCTTTTTGTTGGTGATGTTTTTAGTACTTAAAGGCAGACAAAAGTAATAGGATAAAATTGGAAAATCTCAATATCGTGCTTAATTGACCATGAAAGTTGAACTTTTGGAGCTTTGGAGGGGTAAATTGAATTAGTGCGTACAAATCTTTAATTTCTTTTGCGTTAAATGTTGACACGTATCACGCACATCACTAAAATACCGCCAATTTGTCTAATTTCCATAAACACGCAGTTTCTGGTGTTACAGGAAGGTAGATTTGCAAATTAAATCAATTTTAATGCATATTTATTTCTGGAGGTTGTCTTGAAAAAGTCAGCACTACTTGTCCTAGAAGATGGGACAGTATTTCACGGTGAAGCCATTGGCGCTGTAGGTTCTGCAGTTGGTGAAGTCGTTTTTAATACCTCGATGACGGGGTACCAAGAAATCCTCACTGATCCTTCCTATTCTCAACAAATCGTTACCCTTACTTACCCTCACATTGGCAATACCGGAACCAATTCCGAAGACGAAGAATCCTCTTCAATCCACGCTCAAGGCCTTGTGATTCGCGATCTCCCTCTAATCGCTTCTAACTTCCGTAATGAACAATCCCTTTCTGATTACCTTAAGTCGCAAAACGTTGTTGGTATCGCTGATATCGATACTCGTAAGCTGACGCGTATTCTTCGTGAAAAAGGCGCACAGAACGGTTGTATTGTAGCTGGCTCTTCAGTAAACGACGGAAACCTAGACGAAGCTTTGGCTCTAGCGAAAGCAAAAGAATTCCCTGGCCTGAAAGGTATGGACCTTGCGAAAGAAGTTACAACAAAAGAAGCGTATCAATGGAAACAAGGTTCGTGGACGCTTACGGGTGGACTTCCTGAAGCGAAAGCAGACTCAGAATTGCCATACCACGTTGTTGCTTATGACTTCGGTGCAAAACGAAATATCCTACGAATGCTCGTTGACCGCGGCTGCCGCCTAACGGTTGTTCCTGCTGAAACTTCTGCTGAAGAAGTGCTTGCACTAAACCCAGACGGTGTATTCCTTTCAAATGGCCCTGGTGACCCAGAACCATGTACTTACGCAATTGAAGCGACAAAAGTGTTCCTAGAAAAAGGCTTACCAATCTTTGGTATCTGTCTAGGCCACCAAATTCTTGCTCTTGCGTCAGGCGCTAAGACAGTGAAGATGAAGTTTGGTCACCACGGTGCAAATCACCCAGTTAAAGATATAGATCGTGACGCTGTGATGATTACTTCGCAAAACCACGGCTTTGCTGCTGACGAAGACACACTTCCTGAAAACCTACGTGCAACGCACAAGTCTCTATTTGATGGTTCTCTACAAGGTATTCACCGTACAGACAAACCAGCATTTAGCTTCCAAGGTCACCCAGAAGCAAGCCCAGGTCCAGAAGACGCAGCGCCGTTATTCGACCACTTCATTGAACTAATTAAAAAGCACACAGCGTAATTCGGAGTAGTAGACAATGCCAAAACGTACTGACATTAAAAGTATTCTAATTCTAGGTGCTGGCCCGATCGTTATCGGCCAAGCATGTGAGTTCGATTACTCTGGTGCTCAAGCTTGTAAAGCGCTTCGCGAAGAAGGTTACCGAGTTATTCTTGTAAACTCGAACCCAGCGACCATCATGACTGACCCAGATATGGCTGATGCAACTTACATCGAGCCTATCCAATGGGAAGTGGTTCGCAACATCATTGCGAAAGAGAAGCCAGATGCAGTTCTACCTACAATGGGTGGCCAAACAGCACTTAACTGTGCACTAGACCTAGAGAAACACGGTGTTCTTGAAGAGTTCGGTGTAGAGATGATTGGTGCAACGGCTGACGCTATCGATAAAGCAGAAGACCGTTCTCGTTTCGATAAAGCGATGAAGTCTATCGGCCTTGAGTGTCCACGTGCGGATACGGCGAAAACCATGGAAGAAGCTTACGGCGTTCTCGATATGGTTGGTTTCCCATGTATCATCCGTCCATCATTCACTATGGGTGGTACTGGCGGTGGTATCGCATACAACAAAGAAGAATTTGAAGAAATCTGTCGTCGCGGTCTGGACCTGTCTCCAACCAACGAGCTTCTAATCGATGAATCTCTTATCGGTTGGAAAGAGTACGAGATGGAAGTGGTTCGTGACAAAGCGGACAACTGTATCATCGTATGTGCGATTGAAAACTTTGACCCAATGGGCATCCACACGGGTGACTCAATCACAGTTGCACCAGCTCAAACGCTGACAGACAAAGAATACCAACTGATGCGTAACGCATCTCTAGCAGTACTGCGTGAGATTGGTGTTGAAACGGGTGGTTCTAACGTACAGTTTGGTATCAACCCGAAAGATGGCCGTATGGTTATCATCGAGATGAACCCACGTGTATCTCGTTCTTCTGCACTAGCGTCTAAAGCGACAGGTTTCCCAATTGCTAAGATTGCAGCGAAACTGGCTGTGGGTTACACGTTAGATGAACTGCAAAATGACATCACGGGTGGCGCAACACCAGCATCATTCGAACCAACAATCGATTACGTAGTCACTAAGATTCCTCGTTTTAACTTCGAGAAATTTGCAGGTGCTAACGACCGTCTAACGACGCAAATGAAGTCTGTTGGTGAAGTTATGGCTATTGGTCGTAACCAGCAAGAGTCTCTACAAAAAGCACTTCGCGGCCTAGAAGTTGGTGCGACTGGCTTTGACGAAATGGTTGACCTAGATGCGCCTGACGCACTAACAACAATTCGTCACGAACTAAAAGAAGCTGGCGCAGAGCGTATTTGGTACATCGCGGATGCATTCCGTGCGGGTATGTCTGTAGATGGCGTATTCAACCTAACGCAAATTGACCGTTGGTTCCTAGTTCAAATCGAAGACATCGTTAAACTTGAGCAAGAACTTAAAGCGAAAGGCTTTGCTGGTCTGAATAAAGACGAGCTAAACAAGCTTAAGCGTAAAGGTTTTGCGGATGCGCGCCTATCCAAGATTCTAGGTGTAGCAGAAAGCGAAATCCGTCGTCTACGTGACCAATACGATATCCACCCAGTGTACAAGCGCGTTGATACGTGTGCGGCTGAGTTCTCTTCAGATACGGCTTACATGTACTCATCTTACGATGACGAATGTGAAGCAAACCCAACAGACAAAGACAAGATTATGATTCTTGGTGGCGGTCCAAACCGTATCGGCCAAGGTATTGAATTTGATTACTGTTGTGTACACGCATCACTAGCTCTACGTGAAGATGGCTACGAAACTATCATGGTTAACTGTAACCCTGAGACTGTTTCAACGGATTACGACACGTCTGACCGTCTGTACTTCGAACCAGTAACTCTGGAAGACGTACTAGCAATCGCTCGCGTTGAGAAGCCAAAAGGCGTTATCGTTCAGTACGGTGGTCAAACACCACTTAAACTGGCTCGCGCATTAGAAGCGGCTGGCGTGCCAATCATCGGTACTAGCCCTGACGCAATCGACCGTGCGGAAGACCGTGAGCGTTTCCAAGTTGCTGTTGACCGTCTGGGTCTTCTACAGCCAGAGAACGCGACAGTAACAACAATGGAACAAGCGGTAGAGAAATCTCGCGAAATCGGCTTCCCATTGGTTGTACGTCCTTCTTACGTACTTGGTGGTCGTGCGATGGAAATCGTATACGATGAGCAAGACTTACGTCGCTACTTCAACGAAGCAGTAAGCGTATCGAACGAATCTCCAGTTCTTCTTGATAGCTTCCTAGACGACGCAGTTGAAGTGGATATCGATGCTATCTGTGACGGTGAGCGCGTAGTTATCGGCGGTATTATGGAGCACATCGAACAAGCGGGTGTTCACTCAGGTGACTCCGCATGTTCTCTTCCTGCATACACGCTAAGCCAAGAAATCCAAGACGTAATGCGTGAGCAAGTTGAAAAGCTGGCGTTCGAGTTGGGTGTTCGTGGTCTGATGAACACGCAGTTTGCTGTTAAGAACAACCAAGTGTACCTAATCGAGGTTAACCCTCGTGCAGCACGTACGGTACCGTTCGTATCTAAAGCAACTGGCGCGCCAATTGCTAAGATTGCAGCACGTGTAATGGCGGGTCAATCGCTAGAGTCTCAAGGCTTTACGAAAGAAATCATCCCACCTTACTACTCAGTGAAAGAAGTGGTACTTCCATTCAACAAGTTCCCAGGTGTTGACCCACTATTAGGCCCAGAAATGCGCTCTACTGGTGAAGTTATGGGTGTTGGCGCAACGTTCGCAGAAGCTTACTCTAAAGCAGAATTGGGTTGTGGCAACATCTACCCAGAAGGCGGTCGTGCACTTCTTTCTGTTCGCGAAGGCGACAAAGAGCGTGTTGTAGACCTAGCATCTAAGCTATCTAAGCTTGGCTACCAGCTAGACGCAACACACGGTACAGCAGTGATTCTTGGCGAAGCGGGCATCAACCCACGTCTAGTAAACAAGGTACACGAAGGCCGCCCTCATATTCTTGACCGTATCAAGAACAACGAGTACACCTACATCGTGAACACTGCAGCTGGCCGTCAAGCGATTGAAGATTCTAAAGTTCTTCGTCGTGGTGCACTTGCTGAGAAAGTGAACTACACAACAACGCTAAACGCAGCGTTTGCAACGTGTATGGCTCACACAGCTGACGCGAAGACGACAGTTACTTCTGTTCAAGAGCTACACGCGCAGGTGAAAGCTTCACAAGCCTAATTTGTCTTAGCTCAGCTAACTGAACTTAAGTTAGCGGATATAAATGCTCAAAGCCCACTCTTCGGAGTGGGCTTTTTTATGTCTGTGATACAGCGTTAGTTAAATGATGAATATTTGGAATAGGTTAAAATCTTGTGTTTCGTTATTGATCGCCTGCTCAGGATGGTAAGTTGTCGCTACACGAGACATTGAGGCGTTGGGCACATGGAAATCACTCTGGAAATATTGGCTATCTTATTTGTTGTCGCAACGGCTGCTGGCTTTATCGATGCGATGGCTGGCGGTGGCGGGCTACTGACTTTGCCAGCACTACTTGCAGCGGGAGTCCCACCGACACAAGCCCTAGCAACTAATAAGCTTCAAAGCTCTTTTGGCAGTTTTTCCGCAAGCTGGTACTTCGTGCGTAACGGTATCGTTAGTATCAAGGAGATGCGCTTCGCTATTTTGTGTACCTTCATTGGCTCGGCGATTGGTGCAGAACTTGTTCAGTTCATTGATGCGAGCTTATTGACCAGCGTGATCCCACTGCTGCTGATCGCTATCTCACTCTACTTCTTATTAGCACCACAAACTAAAGCTTCTGAAGGTAAGCAGAAGATCTCTGAAGCCATGTTTGCTTTGTGTGTTGGCGGTGGTGTTGGCTTTTACGATGGCTTCTTTGGACCAGGTACCGGCTCTATCTTTACTGTCTGCTTTGTCGCAATTGGTCATTTCTCTTTGGTCGATGCGACCGCTCGTACTAAGGTGTTGAACTTCACCTCTAACATCGCTGCATTGATCTTCTTTATTTTGGCAGGCTTGCCAATTTGGGAGCTCGGCTTAGTGATGGCAATTGGTGGCTTTATAGGGGCTCAGCTAGGCGCTAAAGTAGTGGTGACAAAAGGGCAGAAGTGGATTCGCCCCCTAGTAATTGTGATGTCGATGCTCATGGCGTCTAAACTGCTTTGGGAACAGCATCAACAATGGATTCTATCAGTGTTTTAACCCTTGAAGACTGGTAGCTATTTGGCCTCACGCAGATATGAATCGGTCGAATTAAGCCCGATAATTCTGGGAAACTATACAGATATTGAGATTCAATATTGAGTGTTTTTACGATAGAGAGCGGAATCAAAGCAGGCCCAGTCCCACCTAATGCAAGCTGCGCCGCTGCAGTGTAAGCGTCCATTTCCATCAAAGGCTTAATGCCAAACTTTTCTAATACTGAAAGTTGGTAAGAGTTGGCTGGGTTAGTCATGTCATTCGTGATGACTTTGGGTGGAAGCCTGTTCAACGGCAACTTACTTACAATGTAAAAGGGCTCGTCGAACAGGTGAAATGTCATTAATCCATGATGTGGCGGCAACAAGCCTGCGCATAAACCTAGGGTTGCCTTACCGGACTGAACTCGCTCGATGATTCTGGGCGTATGGTTGGTGGTAATAGTGATGTATTTATCTTGTTGGATAAACTGTCCCATCATTTCACCTAAATAGCCTGCGATCAGAGACTTAGAGCTGTCTAAGGTGATGAGAGTGGTATCTTCCAGCTCTTGCTGTTCATAAATAAGACCACGAAGTTCATTGAACGTAGGCCCAATACTCTCGATCAGTGCAATTGCATCTGGCGTGAGTTTTATCTGCCGACCGCTCGGCTCAATAAGCTTTTTTCCCAACTTCTTTTCTAAGTTAGCAATCCGTTTGCTTACCGCTGATTGGCTGATATACAGCAAGCTGCCAGTGCGGCTCATGGTTTTGGCTTTACTCAAAACCAAGAGAGTTTCGATTCCTTCGAGTAGCATCTGATGATATTCATGAAAGTTGGGAATGATACGTCCAACTTATCGCAATCAAGACCGTTGCTCTAGCTTTTGTTTATGAGTTCTTGAACCAAGGTGGCGATTCTTGAACCGTAGTATTGAGCTGTAAGCAAGTCATTGTGGTTAACGCTATCTTCACCATCATCGATGCTGGAGACTAAACCAATGTTCGAACCTGTGCGGTTTAACCCTAGATTATCTGTGTGCCTTGAGGCGTCTAAGCTAACCCAAATCATTCCGTGCTGACAAGCTAAGGTGAAAAAACTAAGTAGGGTTTGTTGTTGCTCTCCATTAAGACTTCCGCCAGTGGTGAAGCCAGCTGCGAGCTTGTTTCGCCATAGCTTTTTGCAGTAGTTTTCACTGCTCGCATCCATAAAACTTTTAAACTGAGCGGCAGGTGATCCCATGTAGGTTGGAGCGCCAAAAACGATCGCATCGCAAGTGTCTAAGAGTTTGAGCTTTGCGTCATTGTTATATCGACCTTCAATGATCTCCGAAGGCAGTACTTCGATGAGTAGGGCTGAGTCAGTTAGCTGTGTGTTTACACCCTCAGCGAGCAGTTCGGCGACCTGCTTAGTTGCGCCGCATTTAGAGAAGAAAACAATTCCAATTTTATTACTGCTCATCCTAGAACCATCATTGTTAGTAAACAAATATCTTTATAAAGGTATTTGTTTACTAATATAGCCTGTTAATTGATTAAGTAAATAAAAAATATTATTAAGTTAGGGTGGGATATTTGGAAGTGACTTGAAGGGGAGAGGAAGAGCAGATGGCTGAGGTAGCAATATTAAAAAAGACCCCTATGCGGAGCCTTTTCTTTTAGCGATAGCTTATTTAATCGCGAACGTTGGTAAAGATAAGTGCCAACGAATGGCGCCAAGTCGAATCAACAATGTAGAGAATACGCCAGCTAGGAAGGCCGTCTCTGAATCGTGGTCCATTCGAATAGCCATAGTATGGAATGCACCGCCGATGATACAAGCGGTCGCGTAGACCTCGCTTCGCAGGATCATCGGTACTTCACGGGCAAGTACGTCACGAATAATACCGCCGCCGCAGCCTGTAATTACGCCCATGATAATAGCAACCAATGCTGAATCTTGGTAAGCCAATGCTTTTTCAACACCAATGCCAACAAACACAGCCAAACCTATGGCATCACAGACAGGTAGAATCCACCATGCCAAACGCTTGGGGCGTCTTACGATAATCATGGTCAGTAAGCAGGTACCGATAATGACCCAAAGATAGGTGGTGTCGGTTATCCAAAATACGGGAGTCGCGCCCAGTGCCATGTCTCGAATTGTGCCACCGCCAATAGCGGTTACACTGCCGAGAACGGCGACACCAAAAGGGTCCATTTTTAGGCGGCCAGCGACAAATACGCCAGAGATAGCAAAGATGGCAGTGCCAAATAAATCGATAATATAAAGCAGCATGGAATCCATGATACTGGTGCTCTTATTGTTAAAATTGTAGGGACAGGTCGGTGGCGAATTGTACGAAAAAACAGACTAAAAAGTTAGTGATTTTCTCTGACTCTATCGAAGTAATCGCACACTTGTTGGATCGCTTGCAAAGTTCGGGGTGTTGGGCGATTAATCCAGTCTGAGTTGAGTGACCATATCTGATTTTTAGCGACGGCTGGGATCTCTTCTTCCCACGATTGCCAGATGGTTCCATTCTCAATAGCGTGCTGAGAAGTGAAGATCACCTGCGGTTTATTCAGCACGACTTGTTCAATGCCAACTTGTGGGTAGGGCGAAGCGCTGTCTTCAAAAATATTTCGGCCGCCACAAAACTCAAACACTTCACTTGGCCAGTGTCCTTGCGCCACGGTAATAATAGGTTTTTCACTCAGCTGGTAGAAGTAGCTGACCGGCTCCGCATCTTTGTATTTTAGCCGTAATGCGTTGAGCTGTTCTTTGTACTGCTTAGCATTATTCTCACCGATACTCGGATCGCTGGCGTATTGGCTGAGTTGTTCAATATTGGTCGCAATGCTGTCTAGGCTTTTGGTTGTCGAGTAATAAATATTAAAACCAAACTGCTCCAGTTTCGCCAGTTCTCTCGGTGGGTTACCCGCAGGCCAAGCAAGGATAAGGTCTGGCTGAAGCGCGATGATTTTCTCAACCTTGATGCCTTGATAGTTTACCACTTTTTCTAGCTTATCGGCCTGTGGTGGATAATCACTTCGTTCACTGACGGCAACTAGGTTATCGCCTAAACCCGCACTGTATGCGAGTTCTGTGGCGTGAGGGGCTAGGCTGACCACACGTTTTGCTGTGGTTACTTCGGTTGCAAGCGTGCTTGGTATCCATATGCTAAAGCTAATCGCGAAAGTTGCACATGATGTAACAAGTTGAGAGGGTTTCACTTTAAATCCCTTGGTGAATAATGAGTAAGGCTAGGCTTTGTAACAATATCCAGATAGCGATGCGTCCAAATAACAGCTTTTGAACCTGCGATAAGTGCAGTGCGGATGGTGCGATTCTGCCGCCTAATTTCGCGCGAATAGCTTTGGTGTCGTTGTAAATTGCTGGGCCACCCAGTGATAGCTCAAGCTTGTTACCCACTGATGTCATTAACCACGCAGGGCCTGGCAGAGGCCAGGAGCGACTTTGAGTGAGCATCATATTAAATGTATGAGATGCTTTATCACCGCATACGATCATCAAGGCAAATAAACGCATTGGGATAAATTCGAGGATAACGACGATTTTGGTGGCTGTTGAGCCAAAAGGAGAGAACTGTTTACGACTTGGTGACCAAGCTCGAGCTAATTCGACCATCAGGCGATACATCAAAGCCGTGATTCCCCCTCCGATGGCGTACCAAAATAGGACACAAACCACATTGCGACCGTAGCCCATGATGATGGTTTCAGCCCCTGCTTTCCCAAGCCCTAATGATGATAGTGAATCGGTTTGCCGATTAACAATCGGAGCCAGTAATTGACGCGCTGTCGCTTTATCTTCTCGGCTAAGTGTTTTGATGAGCTGATTCGCTAGCTTCTCATTGTTACGCCAATCAATTGCGAGCAGTAACAAAGCCAGTTGGAACAGTTGAGTCTGCCAAACCAGAGGTTGCAGTGCCAATAGAATAATCAGAGTTGGAAGTACCATTAACCCCCAGGCTAATGTGCCGGAGATAAGGCTTTGGGAGTAACTTTGATTGTTGTTGACCTTCGTTGCTAATAGTTCAGCAAACTTATGCCATAAGGTTGTGGGGTGTGCGGCATGAGGGATAGGTAGAATCAAATGAAAAAGCAGTGCTCCCCACATTACAAGGAGCACGCCATTTGCAAATACCTGATCAAACAGTGTTTGCATGCTTAGTCGCTTACTTTAGTAGGGCAACCATTTTGATAACCATCTCAGATGAGCTTTGTGCTGCTAGTGGCAGGAATTCTTCAAAACTCATTGGTGATTCTTTGTCTGCAACATCAGAGATTGCACGAACAACCACGAATGGTACTTGGAACTGGTGACAAGCTTGAGCAATCGCAGAAGCTTCCATTTCTACAGCTACTACTGATGGGAAGTGCTTACGGATGAACTCCTGGCGTTCTGCCGTGCAAACAAACGCGTCGCCAGTACAGATAAGGCCACGAACCGCGTGCTTGTCTTCCATTTGAGCTAGCGCTTGCTCAGCTACTCTCATAAGGTTCTCATCAGCTTTGAATGCAGCTGGTTGACCTGCCATTTGACCGATTTCGTAACCGAAAGCTGTTACGTCTGCATCGTGGTGACGTACTTCAGTAGAGATAACCACATCACCAAGGTTTAGAGTTGAATCAAAACCGCCAGCTGAGCCAGTGTTTAGAACGACATCTGGTTGGTATTCGCTTAGTAGGATAGAAGTACCAACTGCTGCAGCTACTTTACCAATGCCTGATTGAAGCAAAACAACGTCAACACCATTTAGCTGACCAGAGAAAAAGGTACAACCGCCTTTATTAACTTCAGTAATGTCTGAAATAGCTGCTTTTAGGATCGCAACTTCTTGCTCCATTGCGCCAATGATGCCGATTTTCATGTGTAGTCTCTTAATTAAAAATAGTTAAACAGTAGAGCGAAATTGTAGCATGGATAAGAAGCGTCGAGCGACTACCCAGAAGCACTTCTCATCCGAATAATGTAGATTTACTCCAGTATTCTTTGTCTATTTGATTAGACCTTCGCTTTGCAAGCTAGCACGGAGTTTTTCTGCTCGTTTACGGTTCACACCAAAATCAGAGTAGCCCGTACGAGACTCAGAGCGAACGATGAGCTTATCTCCATCGACTTTTAGCTCAAGGTCATCGACAAAGCGCATGATGCGTGATGTACATTCAACACGTAGGTAATCATCGGTTTTGTTGGCCGTTTTCGCGCCCGGCAAAGTTAGAGCGACTTGCTCAATGGCATCAAGGTTTGCTGAATCGGATAGCTCGTAAGCAGCCAAAGCATGTTGTTCACGGTCATCTTGTGTTGATACGCAATTCGGTTTGTCACCACAAGGTGATGAGGTTCTGTCTGTCATGTCCGTGATTCCTTGGCTGCAAGCGGTTAATGTTAAAAGTGATAGCGAGAGGAGAGCGGCTTTTTTCATAGTGTTTCCTATGGCGAGTTTTAGTTTTAATTGTAGTTCTCGGTATTCGTTAATTTGCGATTGTTTACGTATTTTTTGTTTTGCCGTTAATAAACGTGTCGAACTTAAAAAAGGATCCATATGCGGATCCTTTTTTATAGTAACGGCTTGAGTAATAGAAGAAACCGACTCACACTTCTAGGTAATCTAGTATCCCTTCCGCGGCTTTACGACCTTCATCGATAGCGGTCACCACTAAATCAGATCCGCGAACCGCATCGCCACCGGCAAATATTTTGCTGTTGGTGGTTTGGTACTGAAACTCTTGTTGACCGGGCGCTTTAATCCGGCCCCATTGATCAAGCTCGACATCGAAAGGCTCTAACCATTCCATAGCATGAGGTTGAAAACCAAATGCCATGATCACTGCATCGGCTTCAAGAATGTGCTCACTGCCAGCAACTGGTTCTGGGCGGCGACGGCCTGCCTCATCAGGTTCGCCTAAGGCGGTTTTCACGACTTTAACGCCAGCAACATGCCCAGAACTATCAAGCTCTATGCCGATAGGCTGCAGGTTAAACTTGAACTTCACGCCTTCTTCACGTGCATTCTTCACCTCACGGCGAGAGCCCGGCATGTTGGCCTCATCTCGGCGATAAGCACACACCACATCGGCAGCATTCTGACGAATAGAGGTTCGAACACAGTCCATCGCCGTATCACCACCACCAAGCACGACGACTTTCTTACCTTGCATATCGATGAATGGGGTTGGATTTTCAAGCTCCATAACCTTGTAGGTATTAGAAATCAAGAATGGCAGCGCATCATAAACACCCGGAGCATCCTCATTATCTAGACCTGCACGCATGTTTTTGTAAGTACCTACACCAAGGAAAACAGCGTCGTAATCATCGACGAGCTCTTTAAGTTGAATGTCTTTGCCAATCTCGGTATTCATTCGGAATTCAACGCCCATCTCGCTAAAGATGCGGCGACGATTCTCCATGATACCTTTCTCAAGCTTGAACGATGGAATACCAAAAGTGAGGAGGCCACCTATCTCCGGGTAACGGTCGAACACAACGGCTTTCACTCCATTGCGTACCAAGATATCAGCTGCCGCAAGACCAGCTGGGCCCGCACCGATGATAGCGACCTTTTTATCGGTCCATTCAACGTGAGATATGTCAGGCTTCCAACCCATCTCAAAGGCTTTGTCGGTAATGTACTTTTCAATGTTACCTATGGTAACGGCACCAAAATCGTCGTTGAGGGTACAAGAGCCTTCACACAAGCGGTCTTGAGGGCAAACACGGCCACATACTTCTGGCAGGCTGTTGGTCTGGTGAGACAATTCAGCGGCTTCGATAATGCGCCCCTCATTGGCAAGCTTTAGCCACTGAGGGATGTAGTTGTGAACCGGACACTTCCACTCACAATAAGGGTTACCACAATCTAAACAGCGGTCTGCTTGGGCTTTGGCTTGCTGTTTAGTGAAAGGTTCGTAGATCTCTACAAACTCAATTTTACGTACCTTGATTGGTTTCTTCGCTGGATCTACGCGATTCACATCAATAAATTGGTATACATTTTGGCTCATTATTGGCTCCTTCCAATTATTGCGCTTGAACACGAAGTTCAGCTGAGCTGCGGCTTTGGTGGCCGAGCAAGGTGTTTAGAGCCGCCGTCTTTGGTTTCACTAGATAGAACTTCGGAATCCATTCATCAAAGTTCGCCAGAATAGCTTCAGCGTGTACTGAGCCAGTCTCCTCTAAGTGCTCAGCAATTAAGCCACGTAGGTGCTCTTGGTGGATATATAAGTCAGACAAAGAAAGCGCCTCAACTGACTCGTTGTTCACTCGGCCTTGGAAGTCTTCGTTCTCATCCATGACATAAGCGAGGCCACCTGTCATACCCGCACCGAAGTTAACGCCAGTTGCGCCAAGAATGGCAACAATGCCGCCGGTCATATACTCACAGGCGTTGTCACCCGCACCTTCAATCACAGCGACGGTACCTGAGTTACGTACGCCAAATCGTTCGCCCGCGGTACCTGCTGCAAATAATTTACCTCCTGTAGCACCATACAGACAGGTGTTACCTATGATGGTCGCTTCGTTACAAGTAAATGTGGTGCCTTGGTGGGGCTTGATGACTACCTTACCGCCAGCCATGCCTTTGCCAACATAGTCATTAGCATCGCCTGTTAGGTACAGCTCAACTCCGCCTGCGTTCCAAACAGCGAAAGATTGGCCTGCGGTACCATCTAGGTACAATTTGATTGGCGAACCTGCCATGCCTTGGTTGCCATATCGCTTAGCAATTTCGCCAGAGATACGAGCGCCTATCGAACGGTCTGTATTAATAACGTTGTAGTAAAGGCTGGTGGATTGTCTTTTCTCAATCGCATCGATTGCATCGCCTAGGATCTGCTGGTTGAGCTGAGCCTTATCAAATGGCGCGTTTGGTTCGGTCCAATACAGAGGGTGACCCTCTAGTGATACTGGAGCTTCCAGTATTGATGAGAGATCCAATTTACTCTGTTTTGCAGTCAGGCCTTCAACAACCTCCAGTAAATCTGTGCGTCCAATGAGGTCAGTGAGTTTTTCTACACCAAGGTCAGCAAGGTGTTGGCGAACTTCATCGGCTAAGCCTGTAAAGTAGTTCACCACCATGTCTGGTAGCCCTTTGAAATATTCGTGGCGCAATGTTTCATCTTGAGTCGCAACACCCGTCGCACAGTTATTGAGGTGGCAGATTCGTAAGAATTTACAACCCATTGCCACCATCGGTGCAGTACCAAAGCCAAAGCTTTCTGCACCGAGAATCGCGCCTTTAATGACATCGAGACCGGTTTTCAGACCACCATCAACTTGCAGACGGATCTTATGACGAAGGCCGTTAGCAACCAGTGCTTGCTGAGTTTCGGCTAAACCAAGTTCCCAAGGGCAACCTGCGTATTTTACCGAGGTCAGTGGGCTCGCTGCGGTACCGCCATCGTAACCAGATATGGTGATCAGATCGGCGTAGGCTTTTGCTACACCAGTCGCGATAGTACCGACACCCGGTTCCGATACTAACTTCACTGAAACCAATGCGTTAGGGTTTACTTGTTTAAGATCGAAAATCAGCTGAGCCAAATCTTCGATCGAGTAAATATCGTGATGTGGAGGAGGGGAAATCAGAGTGACACCCTGAACCGAATATCTCAGTTTAGCGATCTCTGCCGTGACCTTATGACCTGGTAGCTGACCACCTTCGCCTGGCTTCGCACCTTGCGCTACCTTGATTTGTAGAACATCCGCATTGGTTAGGTAATGTGGTGTTACCCCAAAACGACCAGACGCGATCTGTTTGATGCGTGAGTTACGGTCGGTACCAAAACGTCTTGGATCTTCACCGCCTTCACCTGAATTTGAATAACCGCCCAAACGGTTCATCGCCATTGCCAGTGCTTCATGTGCTTCTGGGCTAAGGGCACCAATCGACATCGCCGCGGAGTCAAAGCGCTTAAATAGATCGCTGCTAGGCTCGACTTGCTCAAGGGCTAATGGTTTATCGGCTTTCTTCAGGCTCATTAAGTCACGTAACATAGCTGCAGGGCGAGCGTTTACTTGCTTTGCAAAAGAGAGGTAATCCGATGCTTCGCCAGTTTTTACTGCGGTTTGCAGGGTGCCGACCACGTCTGGGTTATAAGCGTGGTATTCACCACCATGGACGTATTTCAGTAAACCTCCGTGATCGATTGGTTTACGCTTGGTCCATGCTTTACGCGATAAGTTGTAAATATCTTGCTGGAAATCGCTAAAGCTTGCGCCTTGGATTCGAGTGGTAACTCCGTGGAAACAGAGCTCAACAACATCAGAATGTAGGCCAACGGCTTCGAAAAGCTGCGAACAGCGGTAAGAAGCAATGGTTGAAATACCCATCTTCGACATGATTTTATACAGACCTTTGTTGATGCCGTTTTGGTAGTTCTGCATCGCTGCGCGATAGTCTTTGTCTAAAGAGCCATCATCGAGCATCTTGCCTAATGTTTCATAAGCAAGGTACGGATAAACCGCAGTCGCACCAAAGCCAAGTAGCACCGCGAATTGGTGTGGATCGCGAGCGGTTGCTGTTTCTACAACGATGTTGGCATCACAACGTAGGTTGGTATCAGCAAGGCGAGTCTGAACTGCACCAACCGCCATTGCTGCTGGAATTGGCAGTTTACCTTTCTCTAAACCTTTATCTGATAACACAACTAAAACCGCACCGTCACGTACTTCTTGCTCTGCACGATCACATACGGCATTGATGGCTTGTTCGAGATTTTGCTTAGCTGGATCATAGTGCATGCTTAGGATCGCATGGCGATAGTGCTTTTGATTCAGTTGCAGAAGCTGCTGCATGTCTGAGTAAAGCAGAACAGGAGAGTCAAATGTAACACGATAGGCATGACCGTCTGTTTCACAGAACACGTTCATCTCTTGGCCAATACTGGTGGCGAGCGACATTACGTGCTTTTCACGCAGAGGATCAATTGGCGGGTTGGTGACTTGGGCAAACTTTTGACGGAAGTAATCAGTGACTAGACGCTCTTTCGAAGAGAGTACTGCCATTGGCGTGTCGTCGCCCATTGAGCCGACCGCTTCCTGTCCCATGTCACCAAGCACGCGTAATACTTGATCGGACTCTTCGTTGCTCATCGCAAACTGTTTTTGATAGGTTTTGAGCGTGTCATCGTCGAAGCTACGCTTACCCACTTGATCATCATCGAGCTCAGAAAATGGTGTTAGCTTGTGAACGTTCTTTTCCATCCACTCTTTATAAGGGTGGCGACCTTTGAGGTCATTATCGATTTCGTTAGATTGCCATAGCTTGCCACGGCGAGTATCGATAACCAGCAGCTCACCCGGCCCAACACGACCTTTTTCTGCTACTTCATCTGGCGCGTAGTTCCAGATACCAACCTCTGATGCCAGCGTGATTAGGTTGTCTTTGGTAATCACATAGCGCGCAGGACGCAGGCCATTTCTATCGAGGTTACATGCAGCGTAACGACCGTCAGACAGAACGATGCCAGCAGGGCCGTCCCATGGTTCCATGTGCTTGGAGTTAAAGTCGTAAAATGCGCGCAGATCTGTATCCATATCTGGGTGGTTCTGCCAAGCGGGCGGAACCAGCATACGCATAGCTCGGAACACATCCATACCACCGGCTAGGAAAAGGTCGAGCATGTTATCTAGGCTTGAGGAGTCAGAGCCCGTTTCATTCACGAAAGGTGCTGCGGTTTGCAAATCTGGCAGCAGTGGTGAAGCAAATTTATAGGCACGAGCCTTAGCCCACTGACGGTTACCCTCGATGGTATTGATCTCACCATTGTGCGCTAAATAACGGAATGGCTGCGCGAGCGGCCAACGTGGTTGTGTGTTAGTCGAGAAACGCTGGTGGAAAAGACATATCGCTGATTCCATACGTAAGTCTGCAAGATCGAGGTAAAATCGCGGAAGATCGGCAGGCATACACAAGCCTTTGTAGACCATCACTTGTGTTGAAAGGCTACAGATATAGAAATCTTTGTCTTCGGTGATCTGTTTTTCAATTCTGCGACGCGCGATGTATAAGCGGCGTTCGATATCACGTTCACGCCAACCGGCTGGCGCAGAGATAAATACTTGCTGAATGTTTGGAACAGAATCTTTTGCGATAGGACCTAATACTTCGGTATTGGTCGGAACTTCACGCCAACCAGCAACGGTGAATGTCTCTTGGGCGAGCTCTTTATTGACGATCTCTTGTGCTGATTGAGCTTTGATTGGATCTTGGCTGAAGAAAATCATGCCAATAGCGTATTGCTTGCCGAGATTAAAATTATTCTCTTCTGCAATAATTCTTAGATAGGAATCTGGCTTCTGTAGTAGTAAGCCACAGCCATCTCCAGTTTTACCATCTGCGGCGATACCACCACGGTGTGTCATGCGATCTAGGGCTGAAATAGCAGTTCTCACCAACTTATGACTAGGTTGGCCTTCCATTTGCGCTATTAAACCAAATCCACAGTTGTCTTTTTCAAGACTAGGATCATATAGAGCCATTGCAATTCTCCCTTTTGCTTCTCTGTCATCCAGACAGTAAATGACTAACTATTCATGTACTTGTTCTTTTTTATAAACTTACCGTTTTTAGCTAGTTCAACGTTATCCTTTGTGTTAGTAAAACCCAATGGCTTTATTTTCACCAGTTTTACAACGTATAGCTAATTGTGTTTAAGGTCAAGTTCATGGTTAATTATCATGCATAAACGCGATTAACCACGTAATAATCTAAAATACTCGATTTATATCAATTAGATATGAACAGGAAGTGTTAGTGATATTTAACATTTATAGTAAGGGCGCATCTGTAGTAACAAAATGCTAGATAGAAAAAAGGCTAGCATCGAGTGCTAGCCAAATATGAAAGTTAGGAAGGGTGTTGCTTTTCCTCTAGGCTAACTTCATTGACGTTAGCCCGAGAAATATTATGCGGAAAGCATGAGTGAATCGGCTTTCGCTTCTAAGTTTGAGTTGCCCATTAGGAAGTCATCAATCGCAATTGCACATTCACGACCTTCGTTAATGCAGCGAACGACTAGAGACTGACCTGTACGCATATCGCCAGCGGCAAAAACGCCTTTCTGGTTTGTTGCATAACCTTCAGAAGCAACGTTACCGCGCTCGTCCAGTTTGATATCAAGTTGAGCAAGTACACCGGTTGGCTCTGGGTGTAGGAAACCCATCGCTAGGAATGCTTGGTCACATGGAATCACACGCTCTGAGTTTGCTACTTCGTCAAAAGTAGGGCGCTCACCTGGCGCTGCGTCTTTCCACACGATATCGGCGATACGTAGACCGGTCACTTCGCCTTGATCGTTACCGATGAACTCTTTAGTCAAGATGTTCCAGTGACGTTCACAGCCTTCTTCGTGAGAAGTCGTGGTCTTCATGATCATTGGGTATTGAGGCCAAGGCATATTTGCAGGGCGCTTCTCTGGTGGGATCGGCATGATCTCAACCTGAGTGATGCTCGCTGCTTTGTGACGGTTTGATGTACCCACACAGTCAGAGCCAGTATCACCGCCACCGATAACCACAACGTGCTTATCTTTAGCGTAAATTTCTTCACCTTTTAGGTCCATGTCGTTTGCACGGCGGTTGTTTTGGCCAAGGAATTCCATCGCAAAATGAACGCCTTTTAATTCACGACCTGGGATTGGTAGGTCACGAGGAACCGTAGAACCACCGGTTAGCAATACCGCATCAAACTCTTGGCGTAGCTGTTGAGCGTTAACATCAATACCAATGTGCTGATTCACTTGAAACTCAACGCCAGCTTCAGCCATTAGGTTGATCTTGCGATCAATCACGTCCATACCCAGTTTGAAATCTGGGATACCGAAACGCAGTAGGCCGCCAACTTTCTCGTCACGTTCAAATACCGTCACCGAGTGGCCAGCGCTGTTTAGCTGCTCAGCTGCGGCTAGACCGGCAGGGCCAGAGCCAACAATCGCTACGGTTTTTCCTGTACGAGAGCGAGGTGTTTTTGGTTTTGCGTACCCTTCACGGTACGCAGTTTCTACAATCGTTTTCTCGATATTACAGATGGTGATTGGGTCTTGGTTAATACCTAGTACACAAGCACTCTCACAAGGAGAAGGGCACACACGACCTGTAAACTCAGGGAAGTTATTGGTCGAGCTTAGGATGTTCCAAGCTTCCTCCCAGCTGTCACGGTAAACCGCGTCATTAAATTCTGGGATGATGTTACCAATTGGACAACCGCTGTGACAGAAAGGTACGCCACAGTCCATACAACGAGATGCTTGAGTATTGATCTTGTCGCCAAACTCTTCGTTAAGTACGAACTCTTTGTTGTCTTCAATACGAACCGATGGATCGAGCTTCTTTGGAAGCTCGCGACCGTGTTCTAAAAATCCAGTAGGCTTACCCATTATACTGCCTCCACTTCTTCCGTTTGTGTCTGTTGTGCTTCAGCTTTACGCTTCTCAAGAACTGCTTTGTAGTCGCGTGGCATTACTTTAATTAGTGATGCAACACTTGCTTCAAAGTTGTCTAGGAAAGACTGAGCAACCTCACTTCCTGTGAATTCAACGTGCTTGGTTAGCATATCTAGTAAAAGATCTTTATCTTCTTGTTCAATTGGATCTAGGTCTACAAGTTCAGGGTTAAGCTTGGTTTCGAAGTCACCGCCTTTATCCCAAACATAAGCGACACCGCCACTCATACCCGCAGCAAAGTTACGACCTGTTGAGCCAAGGATAACGGCTACACCGCCAGTCATGTATTCACAACCGTGGTCACCAACGCCCTCAACAACAACCTTCGCACCTGAGTTACGAACACAGAAACGTTCACCAGCCATACCGCGAATGAAAGATTCACCTGAGGTCGCACCGTAGAAACATACGTTACCAACCACGATGTTATCTTCAGCAACGATAGAAGATTTCGCATCTGGGTACAGTACCAAAGTACCGCCAGACAGACCTTTACCCCAGTAATCGTTCGCGTCGCCTTCTACTTCGAACTTAACGCCTTTCGCAAGGAACGCACCGAAAGATTGGCCGGCACTACCGTGGAACTTAACGTTCATTGGTTGTGGTAAACCTTGGTCTTTGTAAACCTTCGAGATTTCGTTCGACAGCATGGTACCCGCAGAGCGGTCCGTGTTGATGATTGGGAAGGTCGCATTTACAGCTTCACCTTTCTCAAGTGCAGGAATCGCAGCTTGGATCAACTTGCGGTCTAGAACATCTTCTAGGTTGTGGTTTTGTTGTGTCTGGTTGTAGATACCATCTTCTTCACGAGCCTGCTCAATGTGCAGTACAGGTGTTAGATCTAGGTTCTTGTACTTCCAGTGGCCGATATCGTCACGAACTTTAAGTTTGTGCGATTGACCCACCATCTCATCGATAGAGCGGAAGCCAAGTTCAGCCATGACTTCACGCAGACCTTCAGCCATGTATTGGAAGAAAGTCACTACGTCTTCTACGCGGCCGTCAAAACGCTCACGCAGAGTTTTGTTTTGTGTTGCGATACCAACAGGACAGGTGTTCTTGTGACACTTACGCATCATGATACAGCCTTCAACAACCAATGCTGCTGTTGCTACGCCCCATTCTTCAGCACCAAGTAGTGTTGCTACTGCAAGGTCACGTGGTGTTTTCATCTGACCATCAGATTGAACAACGATACGGTTACGTAGGCCGTTTTTCAGTAGTGTTTGGTGCGTTTCTGCTAGACCTAGTTCCCAAGGCAGACCTGTGTGACGGATAGAAGACATCGGAGATGCACCCGTACCACCATCGAAACCTGCGATAAGTACTACGTCAGCTTTCGCTTTTGCTACACCCGAGGCAATCGTACCTACGCCAGCTTCTGATACTAGCTTCACGTTGACACGGCCGTTACGGTTCGCGTTTTTCAGATCGTAGATAAGCTGAGCCAAATCTTCGATTGAGTAGATATCGTGGTGTGGCGGTGGTGAGATTAGACCTACGCCTGGAGTCGAGTGACGCGTCGCGCCGATCCAGTCATCAACCTTATCACCAGGTAGTTGACCACCTTCACCAGGTTTCGCACCTTGAGCCATCTTGATTTGCAGCTCATCAGCGTTCGATAGGTAGTAAGATGTTACACCAAAGCGACCAGAAGCCACTTGTTTGATTGCTGAACGCTCCCAGTCACCGTTTTCTTTACGTTCGAAACGTGCTGGATCTTCACCACCTTCACCTGAGTTTGATTTCGCGCCGATACGGTTCATTGCAACAGCCAGTGTTGAGTGAGCCTCATGCGAGATAGAACCAAAGCTCATTGCGCCGGTAGCGAAACGCTTAAGGATGTTCTCGATTGGTTCTACTTCCGCTAGAGGAATAGAGCCAGCTGGGTTTTTGATGAAATCAAGTTGGCTACGTAGCGTTGCTGCGTTGTCGCCTTGGTCATCAACGGCTTTCGCATACTTCTTGAACTGAGCGTAATTTTTATTACGTGTTGATTCTTGAAGTAGAGAGATGGTTTCTGGATTGAATAGGTGCTTCTCACCACGCTGTTTCCACTGGTAAACACCACCAACATCAAGGATTTGAGCTGGGATTTCACGAGCTGGGTAGCCAACACGGTGACGAACAAGTACTTCACGAGCGATGTCGTCGATCGTTAGACCTTGAATACGCGAAACCGTGCCTGTGAAGTATTTTTCAACCACTGACTTGCTGATACCAAGTGCTTCAAAGATTTGTGCACCGTGGTAAGACTGCAGTGTTGAGATCCCCATCTTTGAGAAGATTTTCAGTAGGCCGCCGTTAACACCTTTACGGTAGTTATCGAAGAACTCACGTGGGTGAACGTTCGGGTCTAGTTTCTTAGTACGTTGTAGTTCAACAATCGTTTCAATCACTAGATATGGATTAACTGCGTTTGCACCATAGCCAAGAAGCGTTGCGAAGTGGTGTGTTTCACGAGCATCACCTGTTTCAACCACTATGTCACATTTAGCACGTAGGCCTTTACGGATTAGGTGGTGGTGTACCGCACCAACAGCCAGCATAGCTGGAATTGCAGCGTGGTTAGAGTTAACCGCACGGTCAGTCAGTAGGATGATAGAGTAACCATCAATCACGGCATCTTCTGCGTATTGGCAAATACGTTTTAGTGCACGCTCTAACTTACCTTGGTCTCCGTTTGCTTGGAATACGATATCCAGCGTCTTCGCTTGAAGGTGCTCGTTATCAATAGCACGCAGCTTTTCTAACTCAGAGTTAGACAGTACTGGAGACTCAAGCTCTACCTTTTGACAGTGTTCAGGTGTTTCTGAAAGTAGGTTCTGATCCTTACCTAGATAAGTGTTCAGAGACATAACCATACGCTCACGGATCGGGTCGATCGGTGGGTTAGTTACTTGAGCAAACAGCTGCTTGAAGTAGTTTGAAAGGTGCTGCGATTGGTGAGAAAGAATCGCTAGCGGCCAGTCAGCTCCCATTGCAGAAAGCGGCTCATAGCCTGTCTTCGCAAGAGGTAGAATGATTTCGTTCACTTCTTCAGAGCTCACACCAAACGATTGTTGTTTGTGGAGAAGTTTCTCTGGAGAAGGTTGACTAAATTCGTTGCTCGCGTCTGGTAGTTTTTTCAGGCTCAGAAGGTTCTCTTCAACCCATTTCTCATAAGGTTGAGATTTCGCGATGCCATCTTTCACTTCTTCATCAGAAATGATGCGGCCTTGCTCAAGGTCAGCAACGAAGATACGACCTGGTTGCAGACGACCACGGTATTCAACGTTTTCTGGTGCGATTTCAACAACGCCAGATTCAGACGCCATCACTAGGAAATCGTCTTTTGTAACTGTGTAGCGAGAAGGACGCAGACCGTTACGGTCAAGGGTTGCACCTACTTGAACACCATCAGTGAAACATACCGAAGCTGGGCCATCCCATGGTTCCATTACGTTCGCGTGGTACTGGTAAAACGCGCGACGAGTTGGGTCCATGTTCTTGTTTTCTTGCCATGCTTCCGGGATCATCATCATCAGTGCGTGTGGCAGAGTACGACCAGACAGAACCAGAAGCTCCAGTGCCATATCGAAGTTTGATGAATCCGAGCTACCTTCCTGACAGATAGGCAGTAGCATGTCGATTTCAGCTTGTGTGAATAGATCCGATTCTAGGATCGCTTCACGCGCTTTCATCCAGTTTAGGTTGCCGCGAACCGTGTTGATTTCGCCATTGTGCGCGATGTAACGGAAAGGCTGAGCTAGACGCCAACGTGGGAATGTATTGGTAGAGAAGCGAGAGTGTACAAGTGCTAGAGCCGTCACCATAGTTGGGTTTTGTAGGTCTAGGAAGTACTGAGGAACTTGTTCTGTTGTTAGCTGGCCTTTGTACACCAATGTCTTGTAAGACATAGAGTTGATGTAGAAGTCATCACCGATATTTGAAACGCTTTCTAGACACACGCGAACGGTGTAGTTACGTAGAACATACAGTTTGCGCTCAAGCTCTTCTGGAGTAATACCTGGGCCGCCAGAGATAAATACGTGTTCAAATTGAGGTTCAGTGCTTAGTGGGTCAGCACCAATCATTGAATTGTCCGTTGGAAGTTCACGGTAGCCGATTACTTCTAACTCTAGGCGTTGTGCGTTGCGCTCTAGAATGTCGCGGCACTGTGCACGTTTGTGTTCATCTTTAGGGAAAAGTACAACACCAACACCATATTTTTCAAAAGACGGCAGTTTAATTCCAAGCTTCACGGCTTCTTCAAGTAAGAATTCGTGCGGCTTCTGTAGCAGGATACCTGCACCATCACCAGAACACGGATCGCAGCCTTGGCCGCCACGGTGCTCCATACGTGCAAGCATATCGAGTGCTTGAGTTACTACATCATGAGATTTGCGATTCTTTAGATGCGCAACAAAACCGATACCACAAGCGTCATGCTCCAGTTCTGGAGTATACAGCCCCTGTGAGTTCTGCTCTTGATCTACCATAGATACATCCTTCCAGTTAAATCTAGGCGCAACTTCTTTGTATAAAGTCAGCCTTGTCCTTTTATATTTATGAGTCTAAACCGGCCTGTGTTGGCGGTTTGAATCCTTTCCGTATCTCGCAGGAAAAGTATTGCGAGAAAAACAATCCTTGGTGATATCCGTTTATTTTTAGCCACAAACTAGTGGTTTATATAGGTGGGAGTTAGATATCACCGACTTATTAGCAAGTTTTCGTTGTAAGAAATTACACAAAAGCAGCTAATATGTGTAAGTATCCTACAATTTTGTGTGGGCGAATTGCAATGAAAGTTGAACCGTGTAGAGCGTTTTTTTTATTTTATCTTGAATTTTATGTCAGACAAATGTGCAATATTAGGTAAATAGAGCGACTTTTTTGCATGTTTATTGATATTTGATAGGTTGCTCGCAAAAAGCCTTGAGTAAACTAATTGGTCGAACCTTGCAGGGATGTAATTTTTTTTCAAAAAAGACTGATATGCATTCTTATTTACTTGAGCGCTTTGAAAATATGCAATTACATGAGTTGGTCAATACTATCGGCCAAGATCTTCAACGTCGTTATGTCGAAAAGGTTCACAAGCTAACGCTGCACGGTGGTTTTAGCTGTCCAAATCGAGATGGAACCATTGGTCGTGGAGGCTGCACTTTTTGCAACGTGGCGTCTTTTGCCGATGAGCAAACTCAGGTTCAAAGTATTGCCGACCAGTTAAAAGATCGTGCGGGTGAAATCGCTCGCGCTAAGAAGTATCTGGCTTATTTCCAGGCGTACACCAGCACTTATGCTGAGGTGCAAGTGCTCAAGAATATGTATGAAGAGGCGCTAAAAGCACCGAGCGCTGATATTGTGGGGCTCTGTGTTGGTACAAGACCTGACTGTGTACCTGATTCTGTTTTGGAATTATTGGCTGGTTATGTTGAGAAAGGGTACGAGATCTGGCTAGAACTCGGCTTACAAACGGCTAATAACGATACTCTCAAGCGCATAAATCGCGGCCATGATTTTGCGGTGTATGAAACGATCACCCAGCGTGCACGCGCTCTCGGAATTAAGGTGTGTACTCATCTTATTGTTGGACTACCAAAAGAGACCAAAGCCGATAACCTTGAAACGTTGGATAAGGTATTAGCAGTCGGTACTGATGGCATCAAGCTTCATGGCCTTCATATAGTAGGGGGGAGCACCATGGCTAAAGCATGGAAAGCCGGCAAGCTAGAAGCACCAAGCCTTGAAGAGTATGTCGACATTGCTGCTGATATCATCCAACGCACCCCTGCGAACGTGGTTTACCATCGTGTTTCATCTGCGGCAAGACGCCCTACATTACTCTCTCCGTTATGGTGTGAGAACCGTTGGCTAGCGATGACAGAGATAGGTCGATCATTGGATAGAACCGGTGCTCAAGGCATTAAAACAGGCTATGCATTCGAGTATACATTACCTGTTTTAAACGCAACTGATTGATAGAAATGAGTGAGAGTAGGCAACAGCAGATAAAACCAACAAATAGTGGTAACATTTCCCTCACAGGTTTTATGGTATAGATTGAGAGTAGATGGAACTGGTAATGACTTGGTTGTGGGATAGAGCTTATGGCTACGGTATTTATATCGTTCTCATATTGCTGCTTGCTCTGATCTGCTGGCATCTTTATGCTCGTTATCAGTCGCACATTGAAAGGTTGCTACTCTCGACGCCATCCCCTCTCTTTTTCATTGATTTACGAACTGGCGAGATCTTGTATGCCAACCGCCAAGCTATGCAATTGCTTGGTATCCGCCAGATTGGTATACACTTTCGTTTTCCTACAGTGGAGAGCGAGAAAAGCTTTCGCCATTACCTGACTAACCACATCAACTCTCGATCGTTGGAGCAGAACTCGTTGTGGGCACTGTCTGAGTTTGAATCTCTCAAGATCAATCTTGTGGGGCGTAAGATCCGCTTTAGAAGCAAAAAGTCGTGGATGATTCACGCATCCCCTTATAAGAACACTAATGAAGAGTTGTCCCAAGAGCTGCGTGAACTGAACGTTGCACGAACGGCTTTGGACTCTTTGTCTGAGCTGATCTACGTAAAAGATCAAAAAGGTGAACTGCTCGCGAGTAATCGCTCGTTTAAAAAGTTTTGGCATGGCCGCCCGGAAGAGGGCACCTTGAGCGTTTCTGGTGGTGCGCTGAAAGGGCGCGTTAGTGAGCGTTCATGGACAACTGACCAAGATGGTAAAAGCTGCCTACTTGAAACGTACCAAAGCGTCTTACTTTCTCAAGATGGGGAAAACATAGGGACACTTTCTATTAGCCATGATGTGACCGATTGGCACGACATGCAGCAACAACTGCGTGGCGAAATGGAGAAGCGGAAAGACACCGAGGTGGCACTTGCGCAAAGAGACACTATCTTACAAAATATCTTGGAAGCCAGCCCAGACTTGATCGGTATCTTTAATGAAAACATGGTTTATCAAGCGTGTAATAAACCCTTTGTTACAGCGCTCGGGATCTCTGAAGTCAGTGATTTGATTGGCAAGCGACTACAAGATGTCGTGTCAAACAGCATGTATGTACGGATCTCTGAAACCGACCATCAGGTTCTTCATCAAGGTAAATCGCTGCGCTATATCGATAAAGTGATGTCTAGTGACGGTGAATACACTTGGTATGACGTGGTGAAGTCGCCATTTAGAGACCCAGTATCCAGCACCTACGGGGTGTTGATCATGGCTCGTGATATCACTGAGCGTTACCTTGCAGAGCAGAAGCTCGAAGAGGCGAACTTAGAGCTTGAAAGTCTCAGCTTTATGGACAGTTTGACTCAGGTTTCTAACCGACGCCGCTTTGATGAACAGTTGTCGACATTGTGGCATTACCATGTGCGAGAGAAGCTGCCACTGACCATCATGCTTTGTGACATCGACTTCTTTAAAGGCTACAACGACTTTTACGGTCACCAGCAAGGTGATGATGCTTTGATTCAGGTTTCTCAAGCCTTTAAGCAGGTACTGAATCGTTCGTCTGATTGTGTGGCTCGTTATGGCGGTGAAGAGTTCGGCTTTATCTTGCCAAACACGACCGCCGATGGGGCATTAATAGTGGCACAACGTATTCATGATGAAGTGCTCAAGCTTGGGCTAATTCATGAAAAGTCGACCGTTTCTGAGTTCATTACCGTCAGTATTGGCATTATCTCTTGCGTGCCTACCCCTAATGATGAGATGGAGTCTGCGGTAGCCTTAGCTGACAGTGCGCTTTATCAAGCGAAGTCTGATGGCAGAAATCGATCTAGTGTGCACCCATCATCGATCCGCTAAGCCAATCTATTACTGATTAAGCCATTATTTACTTGGGTTATCTGTTTTAAGCAACATAACCTAGCTCTCTTGCTGCATGTGATGCAGCTAGCTTACCTCTTATCTTCAAACAGGGTAGAATGTTGCTAGTCTTATCGCATGGAGCGCTAAATGAAACCCATGAAAAATCTCGCCCAGTATTACGTGGATCTACTCGTAAAACTGGGGATTGTCCGCTTTTCTATCTTACTCGCCCTAGCGCTTGTTGCCCTCGCCGTTGTTGTACAGGTCGGTA
Source organism: Pseudoalteromonas sp. G5_S1_14_S5 (assembly GCF_054968605.1). Taxonomy (NCBI): domain Bacteria; kingdom Pseudomonadati; phylum Pseudomonadota; class Gammaproteobacteria; order Alteromonadales; family Pseudoalteromonadaceae; genus Pseudoalteromonas; species Pseudoalteromonas sp. G5_S1_14_S5. The sequence goes on from NZ_JBQKUM010000006.1 coordinate 72,563, forward strand.
TTACTCTCGCACTTAAAGGCAATGTTGACGATATCGATATTGTTCGTTCTGTTTTCTTTGGTTTAGTTATTACACCTTGGGCGGTTTATTTCCTTTCTGTAGTGGTTGATCAGCTTGAAGAGTCTCGTCAGCGTTTAGCTAAGTTAGTCTCTAAGCTTGGTGATATGCGAGAGCGCGACCAAGAGTTGAATAACAAACTGCAGCTCAACATCGAGAAGCTCAATCAAGAAATTGAAGAGCGTGAAAAAGCTGAAGAAGCACGTGCTGAAGCGATGCATGACCTCGAAAATGAGGTGTTTCAGCGTGAGCGAACTCAGCTGGAACTTGCAGAGCGAACAGCGCTGCTACGCTCGTTTATCGATGCCTCGCCTGACCTTATTTACTACCGCAATGAAGATGGCGTGTTCTCGGGTTGTAACCGAGCGGTGGAAAAGCTTACCGGCAAGACAGAAAAAGACTTGGTGGGTTTGACGCCGTGGGATGTCTACAGTAAAGAAATTGCTCAGCAAGTTGTTGAAACCGATAAGAAAGTCTTTGCTGATAACAAGGCTCTGACCTACGATCAATGGCTCGAATACCCAGATGGACGTAAGAGCTACTTCGAACTGCGTAAAGTGCCTTTCTACAGCAAAGATGGTCGCCACCTTGGTTTGGTGGGTTTTGGTCGTGATATTACCGAGCGTAAAGAGCACCAAGAGTCTATCGAGAAAGCCAGTCGCGATAAGACCACCTTTATCTCTACCATTAGCCACGAGTTAAGAACACCGCTTAACGGCATCATTGGTTTAAGCCGTATGTTACTCGATAGTCAATTGACCACAGAGCAGCGTAAGCAGATGCAAACCATCAAGGTCAGTGCGGTAACTCTAGGTAATATCTTCAATGATATTATCGACATGGATAAGTTTGACCGTCGCAAGCTTGAGCTATTCCCAACCCCAATCAACTTTGAAGACTTTGTGGTGGAGATCGAAAGTATTTCCGCACTGATGGCAGAACAGAAAGGATTGAGGTTCGACTTAGAACGATTGTCGGATCTTCCAGTGGCTGTTGAAGTTGATGGCACTCGTCTAAGACAGGTGCTTTGGAATCTAGTTAGTAACGCGATGAAGTTCACTAAAGATGGTGGCGTGGTGATGACGGTTAGCGCTGATATTGATGGTGACTTTGCCAACATCACCATGGAAGTCGAAGATACGGGTATTGGTATACCTGAAAGCGAACTCGAGAAGATTTTCGCAATGTACTACCAGGTGAAATCGGGTACCGATAACTTGCACGCTGTGGGTACCGGTATCGGCCTTGCTGTCTCTAAACAGTTGATCAACATGATGGATGGCGAGATTGAAGTGACCAGTGAAGATGGCTTTGGTAGTACCTTTACGGTTTCGATTCGTGTGCCGGTTAATCATGATACTCAAGCCTTGATCAAGACACCTAGAAAACAGTCGAACCTTAAGATCTTCATGGTTGAAGATATCGAACTCAATATCACGGTTGCGCGCTCTCTGTTGGAGAGCCTAGGTCATGAAGTGACTGTGGTGATGACAGGTAAAGAGGCGCAAATTACCTTTAATCCAGAAGACTATGACTTGGTATTGTTGGATATCCAGCTACCAGATATGACAGGCTTCGATATTGCTCAGTACTACCGTGAGAAATACAGCAAGCTACCGCCATTAGTAGCATTGACTGCAAATGTACTTAGCAATAAGCAAGAGTACTTCCAGAAAGGTATGGATGAGGCGATCAGTAAACCGCTATCCGTGAGAGCGATTCAAGATGTGATCAGCGAACTCATTGAGGATGCACCAGAGGTTGTTGAAGAAGCCGAAGTGACCGAAAAGGTTGATGAGAATAAGCCGACGATTTCTTCTATTGATACCAGTTTGCTTGATATTGATATGCTAGAGTCTTATGTTGACATTGTTGGACCGAAGCCGGTTTTGGATAGCATCGTGATGTTTGAAGATATGATGCCGGAGTATATGGAAATATTGAACTCTAATATGGCCGCGAAAGACCAAGCCTGTATTGTCTCTGAGGCGCACAAGATTAAAGGTGCTGCTGGCTCAATTGGTTTGAGTCGCATCCAGCAAGTGGCTCAGAAAGCTCAATCTCCAGACCTACCGGATTGGTGGGAAAACATTTCAGATTGGGTCGATGAGATTAATAACGAATACCAGAATGACATTGAAGTCTTAAAGAGTTGGTTAAACCAAAGGTAGAAGAATAATGAAAAAATTAGCATTCGCCGCATGTGTAGTGGCATTGGCGGGCTGTGCTGCACCACAAGTTGAGTGGCAGCAGGACAACCAAGTTGAAGTATCTGCAGCGACAGTCACAATGAAAAGCAACCTTTGGCACAACAAGATGCCAGCGATCGGAGAGACTCAAGACAAGACTCTGCATGGCGCTATTTACCTAGAGTCAGATTCACAACTGCCAGCAACACTGGCGGTGGAGAGTGTGACCGTTAAGCAAGGTGCAGATACCTTGTTAGTTACGGCTGACGATCTTGATCTAAGAACGCACAGCGAGACTCAGTGGGAAGTCGCTTTTGTATGGCAGCTAGAGATCGACAGCGAAAAGCCGGTTGATGTTGCGGTTGAACTGAAAGACGGTGAAACGGTGAAGTGGTTGGTGGAGAAAGACGTTAAGGTCGATACGGTTTACTAAACCTTATTGAATCCAGAACAAAAAAAAAGGGAGAATGCGTTGGCATTCTCCCTTTTTAATAACTATTGATTGCGCTTCTACTGTAATAAAACACTCAGTGTTTAACGATGAGAAACGCCAATCTAATTAGTCTTCTAGGTCACCACAGAAGCGGTAGCCTTCACCGTGAATCGTTGCGATGATTTCTGGTGTGCCAGAAACAGATTCAAAGTGCTTACGAATACGACGGATTGTTACGTCTACAGTACGATCGTGTGGCTTAAGCTCACGTCCTGTCATCTTCTTAAGGAGGTCTGCACGTGTTTGGATCTTACCTGGGTTCTCACAGAAGTGAAGTAGAGCACGGAACTCTGAACGAGGTAGCTTGTAGCCTTCGCCGTCTGGGCTAACCAGGGAACGGCTGTTGATATCTAGTACCCAACCGTTGAACTCGTACTTCTCAACGCTGCGCTTCTCTTCTTGAACAGAGCTTGTGCTCATTGAACGGTTAAGAAGATTGCGTGCACGGATAGTCAGTTCACGAGGGTTGAAAGGCTTAGTGATGTAATCATCAGCGCCGATCTCTAGGCCTAGGATCTTATCAACTTCATTATCACGACCAGTTAAGAACATAAGCGCTACATTTGCTTGCTCACGTAGTTCACGCGCAAGTAGTAGGCCATTCTTACCTGGAAGGTTGATGTCCATAATTACAAGGTTAACTTGGTTGTCAGATAGCACTTGGTGCATCTCTTCACCGTCGCTAGCCTCAAAAACAGCATATCCCTCTGCTTCAAAAATACTCTTTAGAGTGTTACGAGTTACTTGCTCATCTTCAACGATAAGAATCTGCGGGGTTTGCATTTGGCGGTACCTAAATTTGTGACGAAACTGTGCTAATAGAATAAATTCTAGGCAAAAACATAACATACAGGTAATGTATTTTGATGATAACTTAAAGTTTTCAAAAAAACACTTACTTCCAGCTATCTGCCTTCCTTGAAGTATTGCCCAATAACGTAGATCCAGTACGCCTTTCAATCATTCTTTTAGTGATTGCACCGGATTCTATAATGTTAACAGCATGCTAACAACGCGAGAATGTTAATTCAATTCACTTTGTTGATTTGCATCAATTACCGTATCGCAACAAACTTTAATAGTATGGCTACAACTTAACCAGTGGTATGGTGACTATTTAGCAGGTAATCCAGAATGATTATTCGAGATAGTGGCCACATCTCGCCTGCTAACGAACTGATTATGAACCAAGGAAGCCGAAAGCTGTCTTTAGATTCTAGTAGATATATATGTTCAATCAAGCCTAATTCAGTATTAGATTGAGCATAGAGTAATGAAAACAAAGGAATAATTTTTAATAACAATATAAAAGCATAGGGGCTCGCTTGATTTACAGGTTTGCCTTACTCATGGAGGATATATGCACGATATAACACCTGACTTGTGTGACGAGTTTGAAAGCAAAGTCACCCTACTTAACCTACCTTTGCAGAACTTCGGGCAACGTGGTGCGTTCTGGGGAAAAATTGTAACAGTTCGTTGTTATCACGATAATTCCAAGGTTCGTGAGGTATTAGAGACCGACGGCAATGGTAAAGTGTTGGTTGTCGACGGAAATGGTTCGTGTCAAAAAGCGCTTCTTGGCGATCAACTCGCTATTCTTGCTATAGAAAATGGTTGGGAGGGCGTGATTGTTAACGGCGCTGTGCGTGATGTTGGCATGATGTCGCAAATGGACTTGGGTGTTCAGGCGCTAGGTGCATCACCATTCAAAACAGAGAAGCGAGGTGTGGGCCAAGTGAATGTAACATTGACAGTGCACAACCAATTGATTCAGCCTGGTGATTACATTTATGCAGATTGGAATGGTGTATTAATTTCATCTGAGCTGCTGCTCGAATCTTAGATTATTTAGCTATATGAAGCTTATTGGATTAGAAGCGAAATCCTAATCCTACTTCGACACCTTGCTGCCACTCTTCGTAATCAAGGGTGGCATGCAAATCCAAGTTATCTGTCAGTTGTACTCGGCTCGATACTTCAGCTGCGACCGACTTCTCATTCTCTTCGGTTTCATTTTTATAGGTATGAAGAGAACTGTTGAAAGAGATCCTTTCTGAGAATTGGTAACTGACACCGCTCAAGAATCCATTTTCGTGTTTCAATGATGCACTGTTGATCCGCGTACCGACATAAAGATCCACATCGTCAAATAAGCTATAGGCGTAGCCGCTGTCGACTTTCCATGTATCGAAACTCTCGTTGGATGCATTTTGGGATGAGATAAAGAATTTGTGTGCTGAACGATCAATCTGACCAGGTAATAAGGGCAAGCTATTCGCTGAACAAACAACAGGCATAGCAAAGGCTAGAAGAATAAGTAATCTCTTCACTTCCCACTCCTGATGTGATTTATTGTTGTTCTTTGAACGTTATCGTTCAATTAAAGCACAGTTCTTGTGTGTTTGCTTAACAATCGATATGGCTTAATATGATGCTGGTTGCTTTTATGTTCGTTTGTCAAACTGCATCTTCGAATTGTCGGTGCGCACTGGATGTTTTATCACTGAAATGACGGTTTGCTCTGAAAAATGCTTCGAATGTAAAAAAACGCAACTTTTTATTGACGTCTAGTGGTAAAAATTGATACACGTAGAGTAAAGCACAAGCAGAGAATTTGATATGCAGCACGTAAGCCACCTAGTAATGACCACAACCATTATTATTACCGACATTAACATTGTTGGGGCAGGCTGCTAAGTAACGGATTTTAAAAAAAAGGCCTGTATCCAACAAGATACAGGCCTTTTTTTGTACCATTTTTATGACTTATGGAGAAAGGGATGCGCGTTTTAAAGTTTGGAGGTTCATCATTAGCTGATGCAGATCGTTTTTTACGAGCGGCTGATATCATCGCTAATAATGCCCAGCAAGAAGAGCTAGCCGTTGTACTATCGGCTCCAGGAAAAACAACCAATAAGTTGGTCGCTGTTATCGAAGCTGCACTGAAAAATGGTGAAGCTGAAGCACAAATTACAGAGATCGAATCTTCATTTAATGCTCTGTTTGCAGAGATCAAAACGGTTGTGCCTTCTATTGATGGTTCAGCGTTTCAAGATCAGGTCGATACTTCTCTTACTCAGTTAAAGCAGTTCGTGAATGGCATCAACCTACTTGGTATGTGTCCGAATCACGTCAATGCTCGCATCATCAGTAAAGGTGAGCGAATCTCTATCCAGTTAATGAAAGCGGTACTGAAAGCGAAAGGCCAACCTGCTAGCCTGATTGACCCTGTTCAATACCTATATGCTAAAGGTGATCACCTAGAAGCTATGGTCGATGTGGATGTCTCTACTCAGAACTTCCAACAGTCTCCACTTCCGAAAGGCCACGTTAACATCATGCCTGGCTTTACTGCTGGCAATGAGAAAGGTGAGCTAGTCACGCTTGGTCGTAATGGCTCTGACTACTCCGCAGCTGTGTTAGCGGCGTGTCTACGTGCTGATTGCTGTGAAATCTGGACTGATGTCGATGGTGTTTACAACTGTGACCCGCGCTTAGTTGATGATGCTCGTCTGCTTAAGTCATTGAGCTACCAAGAAGCGATGGAGCTTTCTTATTTCGGTGCTTCAGTTCTACACCCTAAAACCATCGCGCCTATCGCACAATTCCATATTCCTTGCCTGATCAAAAACAGCTTTAACCCTCAGGGGGCGGGCACACTTATTGGTCAAGACACTGGTGAAGATAACCTAGCGATCAAAGGTATTACGACGCTAAGTGACCTAACAATGGTTAACGTATCTGGCCCAGGCATGAAAGGCATGGTTGGTATGGCGAGCCGTGTATTCGGCGCGATGTCTTCAGCTGGCGTGTCTATTGTCCTTATTACTCAATCGTCTTCTGAGTACAGCATCAGCTTCTGTATCGAATCGGCTGACAAGTTAAAAGCTAAGCAAGTGCTATCAGAGGCGTTTGAACTTGAATTGAAAGATGGCCTTTTAGAGCCAGTTGAGTTCATGGACGACGTTGCTATCGTGACGCTGGTGGGCGATGGCATGCGTACTTCACGTGGCGTTGCTTCTCAGTTCTTCTCTTCTTTAGCTGAAGTGAACGTTAACATTGTAGCGATTGCACAAGGTTCATCTGAGCGCGCTATCTCGGCGGTTATCCCTGAAGACAAAATTTCAGAAGCAATCAAAGCGTGTCACGAGAACCTATTTAACTCTAAGCACTTCCTTGATGTATTCGTTGTTGGTGTTGGCGGTGTTGGTGGTGAACTTGTTGACCAGATCCAACGTCAGCAGGGCAAACTAGCTGAAAAAGGCATCGTGATCCGCGTATGTGGTTTAGCCAACAGCAAAGGCTTATTGCTAGATAGTGAAGGCCTACCATTAGAACAGTGGCGTAATCGCATGTCGAGCGCGACTGAAGAGTTCAGTCTAGCTCGTTTAGCGGCTCTTGTTCAACGTAACCACATCATCAATCCAGTATTGGTTGATTGTACGTCTAGCGAAGATATTGCCGCGCAGTATGCTGACTTCCTAGCAGCAGGCTTCCACGTAGTCACACCGAACAAGAAAGCAAACACAGCAAGCATGTCTTACTACCATCAGCTGCGTGAAGTTGCACGTAACTCACGTCGCAAGCTGATGTACGAGACAACCGTAGGCGCAGGTCTACCAGTAATCGAAAACCTACAGAATCTAATCTCTGCAGGTGATGAGCTTGAGAAATTCAATGGCATTCTGTCTGGTTCTCTTTCTTACATCTTCGGTAAGCTTGATGAAGGCATGACGCTAAGCCAAGCAACTAATATCGCTAAAGACAACGGCTTCACAGAGCCTGACCCACGTGATGATCTATCTGGTATGGATGTGGCGCGTAAGCTGCTTATCCTTGCTCGTGAAGCTGGCATGGCACTTGAGCTTGAAGATGTAGAAGTGGACCAAGCTCTACCACCAGGTTTTGATGATTCAGGTACGGTTGAAGAGTTTATGGCTCGCTTACCTGAAGCGGACGCTTACTTCCAAGAGCAATCAGCTATCGCAGCAGAAGAAGGTAAAGTACTTCGTTATGTTGGTGAGATCGCGGAAGGTAAGTGTAAGGTTCGTATCGCAGCTGTTGATGGCGACGACCCAATGTTCAAGATTAAAGATGGCGAGAACGCGCTAGCATTCTACAGCCGTTACTACCAACCAATCCCACTTGTTCTTCGCGGCTACGGTGCCGGCACTGAAGTAACAGCAGCAGGCGTATTCTCTGATGTGATGCGTACTCTTGGTTGGAAATTAGGAGTTTAGGAATGAGTTCAAGTGATATGGATGTTGTCGTTTATGCTCCTGCATCAATCGGTAATGTCAGTGTAGGCTTTGACGTACTGGGCGCCGCCGTGTCTCCTGTGGATGGCACACTACTGGGTGACCGAGTTTTGGTTAAAGCAGGTGATGAGCCATTCTCACTTAAAACAGCAGGCAGCTTTGTTTCTAAGCTGCCAACTGAAGCGAAGGAAAACATCGTCTACGACTGTTGGGTGGTATTCTCTAGAGAGCTAGATAAAAAAGGCGTTGCGCTTAAGACACTAGAAATGACGCTAGAAAAGAACATGCCTATCGGTTCCGGTTTAGGTTCAAGTGCATGTTCAATCGTAGCGGCGCTTGATGCGCTAAATCGTTTTCATGACCAGCCACTGAATGAAACTGAACTGCTTGCCCTAATGGGTGAAATGGAAGGTAAAATTTCAGGCGGCGTGCACTACGATAACGTAGCACCTTGCTACCTAGGCGGTGTGCAATTGATGCTTGAAGAGCTAGGCATCATTAGCCAAGAAGTGCCATGTTTTGATGACTGGTATTGGGTAATGGCGTATCCGGGCATTAAGGTTTCAACGGCAGAAGCCAGAGAGATCTTACCGTCACAGTACCGTCGCCAAGATATCATTGCGCATGGTCGTCACTTAGCAGGCTTTATCCATGCGTGTCACTCAGGTCAACCTGAACTGGCAGCGAAGATGATCAAAGACGTGATCGCTGAACCATATCGTGAGAAACTGCTTCCAGGGTTTGCAGACGCACGTAAATATGCGTTGTCGGCTGGTGCATTGGCTACTGGTATTTCCGGTAGTGGCCCAACTTTATTTAGCATTTGCAAAGAACAAGATGTCGCCGAACGTGTTGCACGCTGGTTAGAACAAAATTACGTACAAAATGAAGAAGGATTCGTTCACGTTTGTCGCCTAGATAAGCAAGGTTCGATCGTTACAGGAAGTGAGTTATGAAACTGTACAACATCAAAGAAAATGATGAACAGGTCTCTTTTGGCCAAGCCGTTCGTCAAGGCTTAGGTCGTAATCAAGGTCTATTTTTCCCATCTGAACTGCCAAAGTTTGATGATATCGATGCGCTGCTAGCAGAGGGTTTTGTCCCTCGTAGCTCAAAGATTTTGTCGGCACTTATCGGTGATGAACTACCGAAAGAGCAGATCGATCAAATGGTGGATGCAGCGTTCCAATTCCCTGCGCCAATCAAACAAGTAAAAGATGGTGTTTGCGCACTTGAACTTTTCCATGGCCCAACACTGGCGTTTAAAGATTTTGGTGGCCGCTTCATGGCGCAATCTCTAGCGGCAGTTTCAAATGGTGGTCAAATCACAATTTTGACAGCAACATCAGGTGATACTGGTGCAGCAGTTGCACATGCTTTCTACGGCATGGAAGACATCAACGTTGTAATTCTTTACCCGAAAGGCAAGATCAGCCCGCTACAAGAGAAGCTATTCTGTACGCTGGGCAAGAACATCCACACGGTAGCGATTGATGGCGACTTTGACGCTTGTCAGGCGCTAGTAAAAGATGCATTTGATGATGCAGCTCTGCGTGAAGAGATTGGTCTTAACTCAGCAAACTCTATCAACATCAGCCGCCTGATGGCTCAGATCTGTTACTACTTTGAAGCAGCTTCTCAGCTAACCAAAGAGCAGCGTGAAAACCTGGTTGTTTCTGTACCAAGTGGTAACTTCGGTAACCTAACTGCGGGTCTATTAGCGAAAGCGCTTGGCCTGCCAGTGAAGCGTTTCATTGCCGCTACCAATGAAAATGACACAGTTCCACGCTACCTAGAAACCGGTGAATGGGCTCCAAAGCCGACGGTTGCGACAACATCGAACGCGATGGACGTGAGCCAACCAAACAACTGGCCTCGTATCGAAGAGCTTTGCCAATTGAAAGGTTGGGGCTTAGATACTCTGGGTAAAGGAAAAGTATCTGATGAGCAGAGCGCAGAATCAGTACGTGACCTAAAAGCGCAAGGCTACCTGTGTGAACCACATGGTGCTATCGCTTACCGTCTATTGGATGAACAGTTGCAAGAGGGTGAAACAGGCTTGTTCCTATGTACAGCTCACCCTGCTAAGTTCAAAGAAGTGGTCGACGATATCCTAGGTTCAGATATTGAATTACCAGGCCCGTTAGCGAAACATGCTACGATGGAGCTATTGTCTGAAGATTTAGATAACGATTTTGAAGCGCTAAAAGCAGTACTTCGTCGTGTTCAACCTGCGTAACCTGTTATAGATAAAAGCAGTAGATTCTTGGCCATAACAAGAAAGGTGAATGAGCAATCATTCACCTTTTTTATTGCCCGATAGTTTATCAAGTTAACTTTATTTAGGTCATCTCTTAAGGTTAAATGGTTTATCTGGTTAATAGATTTAACCCAAGCTCATCGGAAAGGGATAGTATGAATTTTTTGATTTTCCTTGGCTCTGTACGTGAGAGTACACCGCCAAGACCTGCTCGATTAGGAATGAGAGTCAGTAAGGCGTGTGCAAAACTACTAACGGATAAACACTCTGAGCATACGGTTGAGATTATCGACCCACTGGATTACGACTTTGGCGAGGTGTTTAAACCTGAATTTTCTTACCATCGATCCAAAGTACCTGCACATCTTGCTGAGTTAGCGGAGAAGATTGCCAAAGCTGATGGCTACGTGATGGTAAGCCCAGAGTACAATCATTCAATGAGCCCGGCATTGGCCAATATTCTTAATCATTTTGGTAGCTCGCTATTTTCGTATAAGCCGAGTGCGATTGTGACGTATTCTGCGGGGCAGTGGGGCGGGGCAAGAGCGTCGGTTTCGATGCGTACCTTCTTATCTGAACTCGGTTGTTTGCCGGTTTCTGCGATGATTCATCTACCTAAAGCACAAGAGGTCTTTGATGAAGAGGGGTGTATTGCCCAAGAGTCAGAGCAAGCTCAATGGGATGAATATATGAACCGAACTTTCCATCAGTTGATGTGGTGGGCGCAAGGTGCAGCGTTACAGAGAGATAAGGTGGATCCAACGACGTTAGCAAAAGCCTTCACTAAAGATCCTTCTCAACGAAATGCGCCATAATCAGTGTATAGATAAATGTGAGCAGCATAAAAACGAAAAAAGCTTGGCCATTTCTGAGCAAGCTTTTTAAATCTTTAACACTCTAGTTCTGAGATTATAGGGACTCAGTGAACGTACGTGCGATAACGTCACGTTGCTGTTCAGTTGTTAGAGAGTTGAAACGTACAGCATAACCCGATACACGGATAGTTAGCTGTGGGTAGTTCTCTGGGTGAGCAACTGCGTCTTCTAGTGTTTCACGCTTAAGAACGTTAACGTTCAGGTGTTGACCACCTTCGATACGTGGTGCTTTTTCGATAGCAACTTCACGGCTCTCGTATTCACCTAGGTCTGCAGCTGGGATAACTTGGTCAGCTTCGAAACCAGCAGTAGCTGCAACACAACGAGCTTCATTCTTTTCGCTGTCTAGTAGCCAGATTGAGTTTAGTAGGTCGTCGTTTGCTGCTTTAGTAATTTGAATACCTTGGATCATAACTATCTCCTAGTCCACTGAATGTGGTTTGATTATGGTGTTAACTTTCGATTTTTATTGAGCTGGGTTAATATATACCTAATACCTGTGAGGTTAATGTTGACTTAAGTCAAAAAACAACCAAAAACCATGTTTTTAAAAGGTAACTATTTTGAGGTAAATCAATAAAACCTTTTAAAACAATCTGATTACAAAATATTGTAAAGCATAAAAAATATTTAACGGTTAAATTTGTTGTAAATTTACCACATTTGTTGCGCTTTTATTGAGCGGTAATCGATAGGGCCCTTTATTTATGATGCATTCTGAAAGTGTGAAGTGATTTAATGACAAACAAAATTTCATCGTCAAAACCTGAAACAAATATTAAGTTTATTGGTGCTCATGTGTCGGCCGCTGGTGGTGTTGATCAGGCTCCAATGAGAGCTCGAGAGATAGGTGCTAATGCGTTCGCACTGTTTATTAAAAACCAAAGACAATGGGCAGCAAAGCCGTTAGAAGCCAAAACCATTAGCGCCTTCAAAGCCAACTGTAAGATGTTAGGCTTTTCAGCGGAGCACATTCTTCCTCACGACTCCTACTTGATTAACCTCGGCGCACCAGAAGAAGAAAAGCTAGAGAAATCGCGCGCTGCCTTTATTGACGAAATGGAGCGTTGTAATCAGCTTGGTCTAACGCTACTAAATTTTCATCCTGGGAGTCATTTAAAGAAAATCTCAGAAAGTGAATGCTTGGCTAAGATCGCTGAGTCGATCAACCTCGCTCATCAAGCGGTTCCTGATGTGATTGCGGTGATTGAGAACACTTCAGGTCAAGGCACTAACTTAGGCTGGAAGTTCGAGCATCTCGCTGAGATCATTGATCAGGTGGAAGATAAATCGCGTGTTGGTGTATGTTTGGATACTTGTCATACCTTTACAGCGGGCTATGACCTAAGAACAAAAGAGGCTTGCGAGCACACTTTTGCTGAGTTCGACCGCATCGTAGGTATGCACTATCTCAGAGCAATGCACATCAATGATTCAAAGGCTGAGTTCGCGAGCCGAGTTGATAGACACCATTCTTTAGGAAAAGGTGAAATTGGCTGGGATTGTTTCGAGTATATTGCCTCAGATTCTCGCTTAAATGGTATCCCTCTTATCTTAGAAACGATTGATTCAACGATTTGGAAAGAGGAAATTCAAAAACTTAGAATGTTTCACCGCGCAGCAAAGGTTGAGAATAGCGAAGCGTAATAATAGAGAGGAAAATTAATTTTCTCCGTTTTGTTGAAACTGGCATCTTTTTTTATAGCCATTAAGTGAATATGTAGATCACTGTTTTATAGAGGAGGGTGCCATTATGTATTCTAAAACTCATACCCCAAGAACGTCTTCAACTATCCATGCAGCGCTCCCTTACCTGCGCCAAATCGCCACGTGCATAGCCATGGGCATCATCGTACTCAACAGAAAAGCGGTTAATCGAGATCAACACAACTTGAACTGATTATTATGATTTATCAACGAATGAACCCTACACATCATGTTTATTGATAGCTGTATGAGGTATAACTAGATCCTTATTTAGGACCATTAGCTTATACAGCTATTTTTTGTCCGGCGAAGCCTAGAAACCTTGATGATTGGGAAGTAAAACGATGAGCGTACCAAAGACCTGGGACTCCATTATTAATGACGAACGTGAAAAAGAGTACTTTCAAAGTGTTCTCGCTTATGTCGAACAGCAACGTAATAGTGGGAAAACCATCTACCCACCTCAGGAGCAGGTATTCAGCGCTTTTGATATGACGCCCTTTGAGTCTGTGCGAGTCGTGATCCTAGGGCAAGATCCTTATCACGGAGCTAATCAAGCACACGGTTTAGCTTTCTCTGTATTGCCCGGCGTTAAAATCCCGCCTTCTTTACGCAACATGTACAAAGAACTGGCACAAGATATCGAAGATTTTGAAGCGCCTAACCATGGCTACCTTGAAGCTTGGGCATCACAAGGGGTGTTGATGTTGAATACTGTTTTGACAGTAGAAGAGGCACAAGCACACTCACATGCCAAATGTGGCTGGGAAACCTTTACTGATGCGATCATTGCTGAACTAAACCAGCGCTCTGAGCCGATCATTTTCTTATTATGGGGTGCGCATGCCCAGAAGAAAGGCCAAGCAATTGATACCCAGAAGCACCATGTGTTAGCCGCGCCTCATCCTTCGCCGCTATCAGCACGTCGCGGTTTCTTTGGCTGTCAGCATTTTTCAACGGCCAATAAACTGCTTTCTTCTATGGATCTGCAACCTATCGACTGGCGCCTACCGGCAGAAGTTTAGGTTGGTTATTTTCCGAGCAAGTTCAGGTTATAACTCGGCATCTCTTTATACACTTATAAATAGTAGGTTTAATGGGGTGCAATACTCAACAATAAGTTAGAGCTGCTAAAGCAGGAGCGAGAGATAAACTATAGCCTGATCGCTGAGGTGGTTCATCACCTTAAAGAGACGTCATTTATCGCTATTACCTGAAGCAATATGGTAGTGTTCAAGCGGTTGAAGACCTAGAGCTAGAACATCAGTTGTTATCTGAGAAAACGGCTAACTTTCTCGGCGTTGTCGATATGATTCTCCAAGATGCGGTGGTACCGCAACAGGTGTTTATCGACCAGCTTGAATCCTTTGTGAAAGCGCAACGAAAGCACATGGAGTATGAAGAGAAGCAGCTACTACCAATGATCATCGCAGCATTTACGGTGAAGGATTGGCAAAAAGTTGAATCGCAATGGCTTCAGCCAGAAGATGCTCCTGTGTTTGGAGATACGATTGCTGATCAGTATCGTCAACTTGCTGCTCGCGTGCGACAAAATGAACAAGAGTGTGTTTAGTACCTCGATATTGCTTTCTTCATAGAAGAGGGCCCTCTTTATTAAAGGTATATAAAGTGGTTTTTAGGTTGAAATGTCACTTGATTAAATAAAAAAGGCACCTTCATAGGTGCCTTTTGCTATCTGTTTTCTTATCGTGCTGATTAAAGCTTTATATCGTCAAAGCTGAAATCAAGTCCTAGGTTCATCTCTCGCAGCTCTTTCTCAAGCTGTCTACGGTCATTGATTGCCTCAATTTCACGCCACTTACGCTTGAGTGGTTTAGAGCGTGTTTTCTGAGTTGAGCGTGGCACTTCTAGTTCTGATATTTCATCGAATTGAAAGTTATCCATAAGCCATATCTCCTTCCGTGGGACTCGTTCTTACGAACTATTTAATATCATAATTAGGCTCACAATAACCTTGATTTGTTTCTCATTTGTTTCAAATCCATGAAGGTTTTGTTCTCATTTTTTATGCATGCTCACACATTGTGGTGATTTTTGTGTTCAAAAAGCGAGCAAACAAACCGAAGTAAACGATTAAATTACAGGTTGTTGAATGTTAATTCATTGTGCGAAAGGAATAGCACTTTATCGACAACACATTTAACTGCGTATCACGCTTTATTGGAGAGTCATCTTATCGTCCTAGAAAAAAACGCAGAACTTCACTATACCTTGTAAAACCTAGGCTGGAGTCATTTTTATGGGATGCTGTTCTTGTCGAGGTAGGGCGACTGTGGATGTTGATAGGATGTCCCGATAATGTGACTTTTATTGGGCTGGATTGTTGAAAATTGTGTTAACAAAAGGTGTGATATTAGTGAAATGTCATTTTGATATAAATGAATTTGCATATTGATTTTTAGATCATCTCGCTGCATTATCCGCCCGTCAAAAAATACACCGATATGTAAAATGGATGCATGAAGCGACATTTACAATCTAGATCGCAACAAATAAATATAAAACGAATGCCGATACAACTATTGACACTGGCATTGGTGATCTAGAGGAAAGCTTGGAAGCATGATCGGTGCTTAAACTCAATTACGAGGTTCACGTGACAGACTTAATCAATTTGATGAACGATCTCCTTTGGGGATCTATCTTAGTTTATTTACTGGTTGGTGTGGGTATCTACTTCACCGTACGACTAGGCTTCATTCAATTCCGCCATTTCGGCCACATGTTCTCTGTTCTAAAGAACAGCCGCAAAGCAGACAGTGCTGGTATCTCTTCTTTCCAAGCTCTTTGTACTAGTCTTGCTGCTCGTGTTGGTACGGGTAACATGGCAGGTGTTGCTGTAGCACTTACCGCTGGTGGCCCTGGTGCTATCTTCTGGATGTGGCTAATTGCAATGCTAGGTATGGCAACATCTTTTGCAGAAAGTACGCTAGCACAGCTATACAAAACACGCGATAACGACGGTAACTACCGTGGTGGCCCTGCATACTACATGGAGAAAGGCCTAGGCATGCGTTGGATGGGGGTTCTATTCTCTATCTTCCTAATTATCGCATTCGGTCTTGTATTCAACGCGGTTCAAGCGAATGCAATCGCAAGTGCAATGAATACAGCGTTTGACTTTGAACGCAGCTACACTGGTGTTGGTATCGTAATTATCTCTGCATTCGTTATCTTCGGTGGTATCCGGAAGATCGCACGTACAGCAGAAATCATTGTTCCAATCATGGCATTGGCTTACCTTGCTATTGCGCTGTTCATCATGTTTGCGAACATTGAGAGAGTGCCTGAAGTGATCGCTCTTATCTTCAAGAGCGCATTCGGCCTGCAAGAAGCGGCTGCGGGTGGGCTAGGTTACGCAATTGCACAAGCGATGATTAACGGTATCAAACGTGGTCTATTCTCGAACGAAGCGGGTATGGGTTCTGCGCCAAACGCAGCAGCTTCTGCTACGCCTTACCCACCGCACCCTGCATCACAAGGTTATGTACAAATGCTAGGTGTATTCATGGATACGATCGTTATCTGTTCTGCAACAGTAGCAATCATCCTGATGTCTGGTGAGTATGTACCACACGGTGAAGTAACAGGTATCGAGCTGACTCAACGTGCACTAACAGCACAAGTGGGCTCTTGGGGCGGCATCTTTGTAGCGGTAGCGATTTTCTTCTTCGCTTTCACTTCAATCATTGCAAACTACTCGTACGCTGAAACGAACCTGATTTTCCTAGAGCACAACAACAAGAAAGGCCTAGTGCTATTCCGTATTATTGTTCTGGGTATGGTTATGTTTGGTTCTCTAGCAACGCTACCTACGGTATGGGCACTGGCTGACGTATCGATGGGTCTAATGGCGATTGTTAACTTGGTGGCGATTATCTTGCTGTCAGGTATCGTTATTAAGCTAGCGAAGGACTACAACCGCCAACTTGACGCGGGTAAAGTACCGACATTTGATGCAAATGACTTTCCTGAGCTTAAGTCTCAACTGGAAGATGGTATTTGGGACAACAACAAGAAGTAATCTTGTTGGAGCGATAAAGCGCTCATCCTAAAACGATTGCAAAGGCTAAGGTTTCGACCTTAGCCTTTTTCTTTGCCTGCGTTTTCATTCTCAGCGGCTTTTGGTGATTGAAAGTGGGTGGTTAGAATCATCTATCAAAGTAATAGGAAGAGTCATAAAGACAAGTTGATGTTTTTTCTATACTCTAGCAGCATCCAGTTAGATAACCGATTAGGGTAAAGTTATGTTAGTTGTTGTGTCTCCAGCCAAAACACTTGATTACGAATCACCATTAGCGACAGAACGCTTTAGTCAGCCTGAGTTTGTTGAACACTCTGCTGAACTGATTGAAGAGTGCCGCAAGCTGACACCAGCAGATGTCTCTGCATTGATGAAAGTGAGCGATAAGATCGCAGGGTTGAACGTAGCGCGCTTTGAGCAGTGGAGCGAAACTTTTACCCAAGAGAATGCACGTCAAGCTATCCTGGCCTTCAAAGGTGATGTATACACAGGCCTAGACGCTGAAACTCTGTCGAATGAAGATTTTGACTATGCACAAAATCACTTGCGTATGCTTTCTGGTCTTTACGGCTTACTAAAGCCACTTGATTTGATGCAACCTTACCGTCTAGAGATGGGCACGCGTTTAGCGAATGCTCGTGGTACTAACTTATACCAGTTCTGGGGCAACATCATCACAGATAAGTTGAATGAAGCTTTGAACGCTCAAGGTGACAATGTGTTGATCAATCTAGCATCTAACGAGTACTTCAAAGCGGTAAAACCAAAGAACTTGGATGGCCAAGTGATTACGCCGGTATTCAAAGACTGTAAGAATGGTCAATACAAGGTGATCAGTTTCTACGCGAAAAAGGCGCGTGGCATGATGGCCCGCTACATCATTGAGAACAAAGTAGACTCAATTGAAGCTCTGACTAAATTTGATACTGCGGGTTACTACTTCGTAAAAGAAGAGTCGAACGCGAAAGAGCTAGTCTTCAAGCGTGAAGAGCAAAACTAGACGTTGTTTATTCAAGGTACAAGTTTACGCTAGATACCAACTAGATATAGAAAAGCCCCATGCAGTTCGCTGCATGGGGCTTTTTGTTGAATCATTCAGAAGTTAGCAAGTTAGCAGATTACTTTTTCTTTGCAGCTTTCTTTTTCTTCGCGATTTTTTTCTTCTTCGCGAGCTTCTGCTTCTCTACTGCTTTCTTATCTTCTTTCTTTGGTTTCTTTTTCTTCGTTACAGCGGCTTTCTTGTGCGTTGGGCGCATGCCTTCAACGAAGCGCTCTTTGATTGCTTCTTTGGTGTAACGAGCAACGCGTTCAATCATTAATTGATCGTGCGCTTCGATTAGAGAAACCGCATTACCTTTTTTACCTGCACGAGCGGTACGGCCAATTCGGTGTAGGTAAACATCAGCCGTGCGTGGCATGTCGTAGTTAATTACGTGGCTTACATCTGGAAGGTCGATACCACGAGCCGCTACGTCAGTTGCTAGCAGTACGTTTACAGTGCCATCACGGAAACGAGCAATCGCATTGTTACGACGGTCTTGAGGCATCTCGCCTTGAATCCAAGCACATGGAATCTGAGCGCTCTCTAGTAGTGCGCGCAGGTCACCTAAGCGCTCACGAGTCTTTAAGAAGACGATACTACGCTCAGCTTCTTTAGTAATGATGTGTTTTAGCAGCTCGAGTTTATGCTCTGCTGTGTCTGCACGATGGTACCACTGAGTAATCTTTTTACGTTCACGTAGTGATGATTTTGCATCGATCTCTGCTGGGTTGTTCAGTAGGTCTTCAGTGAAACCTTCAACACCTTTACCTTCTAGCGTTGCTGAGAAAAGTAAAGTTTGCTTACGCCAGCGACACTCTGCAGATAGGCGATCAACAACAGGACCAAAGCCCATGTCTAGCATGCGGTCTGCTTCATCTAGGATCAGCCATTCAATTGCACGACAATCAAAGCGCTCAGCTTCGATGTATTCCATTAGGCGGCCTGGAGTCGCAACAACGATGTCTTGGGTAGTGCCAAGAATGTCTGCGTGCTCTTGGTACATCACACCACCTGTGATGGTGAAGATGTTCAGTGCAGTGTATTTCGCAAGTTCACGAGCTTGGTCAGTGATCTGCATTGCTAGCTCACGCGTTGGCGTCAGGATAAGCATACGAGCAGGGCCCGCTTTCTTACGAGGGAAATCCTGAAGGTACTGCAGTGCTGGCAGTACGAATGATGCTGTTTTACCTGTACCTGTTGGCGCAGATGCCAAAACGTCTCTTCCATCTAACGCTTGTGGGATTGCTTCAGCTTGTATCTGTGTTGGGCGTTCGTAGCCCATTTCGTCAATTGCTTTAAGCAGCTCTTGGTTTAGATCGAGTTCTGCAAAGGTTCTGATCACTGTTGTTTCTCCACAAGCAATAAATGTTTCTGCCTCAAAAAGCAGACGATAAAAAGAGTAGTCGGACATTATAGAAGCATTAGTGATTAGGATCACATGGTATTTGCTACATCTTGAGATAAAAATCTTTGGTAAGTGCGATAAATGCCTCGCTATAACCACCTTGATGATGAATGGTGAGCGATTCACACTGCAAATCTTGCTCGCATTCAGGATCTTTCGATAACTCAAAAAGAATTCGACTTGCGGGTTTCTTGTCTGTGGTTTTGACATCAAGACGCTTGGCTAAGTACCAACCGCACTGTTTAGCAAGCTTGATGAAACCTTCTCCCTCAGGCGTTGGCAATATAAAACTGGCCGTTGCAGTTTCGGTTGTGATCTCGAAACATCGCTTAGCAAGTTGCAGGTGATCCAAGCTATCGGTATGTCTGGCTGTTGCCCTTTGGCTCTGCTGTGACTGCTCTCCTGAGTTGAAGTAGGGTGGGTTGCAGATTATTGAGTCAAACTTTTTCGGAAAGTCGGTGGTGAGTACACTGCTATCATGCAGAGTGATGCGATCTTGCCATGGCGACTGCTCAATATTAATGGTCGCAGCCTCAATCGCGTGTGGTTCAATATCGATCGCGGAGATCGATATGTCAGCAAAGCGCTGCGCGACCATCAAAGCCAAAAGTCCAGTGCCTGTCCCAATATCGAGTACTGATGACTTAGGTGCAAGGCTCACCCACGCGCCAAGTAGTACACCATCGGTACTGACTGGCATACCGCTTTGCCCACCATAAATTGAGAATTGCTTAAAATTGAAGCTTTTAGTCTGCACGATTTTGCCTTTCATGAATGTTCTGAGTGTCGAGATATTTTAAGTGAATAGCACTATTGTTAATAAAATGTGTGAATTGATGTTCTGATTGATGATTTATTGTTGTGGATTGTGGTTAGTTGATAATTATGGCTATTTTTCCATATCCAGTGTAATCGACTGCTTTTGGTCGATATATGCAAATTTATATGGTGTTTTTGTGTGGTGACTTGCAGCTAGCCAAGTGTTTCGTCATTATGCGCGACTATTTTATAGATTGAGTAGCAGCTTTTCGCTGTAATATTCACGTAAGCACAACACAAATTCATAAATATAATTAAGGATTATCTGTGAAACAGAGTCTAAAACTAACAGATATAATGGCATTGGGCTTTATGCTTTTTGCGTTTTTCTTGGGGGCGGGTAACATCATCTTCCCACCTCTAGCTGGCCAATTGGCTGGTGATCATTTTCTTCCAGCGATGTCTGGTTTCCTGCTGACTGCCGTTGGTCTGCCGTTAATCACTATCGTAGCCGTTGCACTGGCGGGTGGTTCTTGGGATCATCTCACTAAAGATCTTCCTAAGAAAGCAGCGATTATCATGGCTGTGTTGATCTTTATTATCATTGGTCCGGCATTTGCTGCACCACGTACCGGCCTTGTTGCTTATGAGATGGCGGTGAAACCGTTCTTCATCGATGCCTCTCAAGCTCACCTAACATTCTTTTCTATCGCATTTTTTGTGGTTGCCATGTTCTTCTCATGGTCTCAAGGTAAGCTAATTGACGTTATCGGCAAGGTTCTAACACCAGCACTTTTCATCGGTTTAGTGGTACTGGCGGTTGCTGTATTTGTTAACCCTCAGGGCGATATTCTTAGTGCTCACGGTGAATACATCACTCAGCCATTAACGAAAGGTTTCCTTGAAGGTTACAACACCATGGATACTTTTGCTTCACTGATGTTTGGTATGCTGATTGTGGACTCTATCCGCAGCAAAGGCATCACTGACCGTGCAGCGACGACTAAGTATCTAATTAGCGCAGGTTGCATTGCAGCGGCGGGTCTAGCATTCGTTTACATTTCTCTGTTCTACCTGGGCGCAACAAGCGCAACAGTAGCAGCGGGTGCTGACAATGGCGGTGTGATACTTAGCCTATACGTTCAATCACTTTTTGGTCCTTCAGGTCAGCTAGTACTTTCTGTTATCGTACTGCTAGCGTGTCTAACAACAGCGATTGGCCTTGTGTCTGCGTGTTCTGAGTACTTCAGTTCACTAACGCCGCTGTCTTACAAGACTTGGGTAATCATCAACGGTGTTGCTTGTGCAACGGTAGCGAACGTTGGTCTTTCTCAGCTTATTTCTCTGTCTGTTCCTGTGTTGTTTACGCTGTACCCAGTAGCAATTGCATTGGTAGCTCTGACCTTCTTGCGTAGCCGTTTCCCTAATCCAAAAGTAGCGTATCGCGTTGTGGTATTAGTGTCACTACTGTTCGCTCTTATCGATGGTGCGAAAGTAGCGGGTGTTGATGTATCAGCACTGAAGATGCTTCCTCTGTTCG
Source organism: Pseudoalteromonas sp. G5_S1_14_S5 (assembly GCF_054968605.1). NCBI lineage: Bacteria > Pseudomonadati > Pseudomonadota > Gammaproteobacteria > Alteromonadales > Pseudoalteromonadaceae > Pseudoalteromonas > Pseudoalteromonas sp. G5_S1_14_S5. The sequence goes on from NZ_JBQKUM010000006.1 coordinate 94,196, forward strand.
AGATCGGCATGGGTTGGTTACTGCCAACTGCTGCAGCAATCATCTGTATGTTCTTTGTTGGTAAGTCAGCAGAGCAAGAGATGGCAGAAGAGACGGTTTAATCTCTGATTGAGATTAGGTAGTTATTCTGGATGACATAGAAAGGCCTCATTACTTCGCAGTAGTGAGGCCTTTTTGTATTCTGTCTGTTTTGAACTGAACAGCTTGTGGAGAGCTTATCTACTTACAGCTTCTCGCTGTACTCAACCAGAACTTGTTCAACCCAGCTCGTGATACGCTCGTCGCTCAGCTCATATTGTGAGTCTTCATCAAGCGCCAAGCCGACGAACTGTGATTGGTCTTCGGTGAGCGCTTTAGACGCTTCGAATTCGTAGCTGTCGTCGTTTGGCCAGAAGCCAACAAATTGAGCTCCGGCAGTTTTTAATTCGTCATGCAGTAGACCCATTGCATCCAAGAACCACTCGCCGTAACCCTCTTGGTCACCTAAGCCAAACAGTGCCACAACCTTACCTTTTACTGGTGTCGTCGCGATATCGTCCCAAAGCTCATTCCAATCTTCTTGGATTTCGCCAAAGTCCCACGTAGAAATACCCAGAAGTAATAGGTCGTAGTCTGCCATTAATGAAAGCGGAGTTTCTTTCACGTTATGGATATCAACTAGGTCTTCACCAATAATGCCGCGAATTTTTTCTGCTGCCATTTCTGTGTAGCAGGTGGTTGAGCCGTAAAATAATCCAATTTTCATAGCAAACGTTCGATTTTAATTTCAGATGGCGAATTCTAACCATAAATCGACTTCGATTGCAGCGATTATCCACTAAAGGTGTAATTTTTATGGTATTCATATTTGCTCTGGCATACTCTCAAAACAGTTTCCAATATTGTGAGTTACACTATGCAGTCGCCTCAAGGGCAGAGCGCAGACCACGGTCTAGTTGAGCAGTTTTTAGATGCTATGTGGATGGAGCGAGGGTTATCAGAGAATACTCTTGTCTCGTACCGTACTGATTTATCCAAGCTACTAACGTGGATGGAACAGAATAATTATCGCCTCGACTTTATTAGTCTCTCTGGGTTACAGGACTACCAAAGCTGGTTGGTTGATGCGGATTTTAAGCAGACTTCCCGTGCACGTATGTTGTCGGCGATTCGTCGTTTGTTCCAATACCTGCATCGTGAGAAAGTCAGAGCCGATGATCCGAGTGCGTTGTTGATCAGCCCTAAGCTGCCACAACGTCTACCAAAAGACCTAAGTGAAGAGCAAGTGGATGCTTTGCTCGATGCTCCCGACCCGAATGACCCGATTGAACTTCGCGATAAGGCGATGCTTGAGTTACTATATGCAACCGGTTTGCGCGTTACGGAGCTGGTTAGTCTAACGATGGAAAACATCAGTCTAAGACAGGGCGTGGTGCGTGTTATTGGTAAAGGCGGTAAAGAGCGCTTGGTGCCAATGGGCGAAAACGCTGTGGATTGGATTGAGAGTTTTATCGATCAAGGACGTCCGCAACTGCTTGGTGAAAACAGCTCAGATGTGGTTTTTCCAAGTAAGCGAGCTAAGCAAATGACCCGTCAGACGTTCTGGTATCGTATTAAGCATTACGCCGTTGTCGCGGGAATTGACACAGAATTGCTGTCCCCGCACGTTTTAAGACACGCTTTTGCTACCCATTTACTGAACTATGGTGCCGATCTTAGGGTCGTACAGATGTTGCTTGGGCATAGTGACTTATCGACAACCCAAATTTATACTCACGTGGCGACCGAAAGGCTGAAACAAATTCATACTCAGCATCACCCACGTGCTTAAATCCATTTATTTTTAAGGTGAACTTAATGAGCGTATTACGCCGTCTTCCTCTATTAGCGCTACCGCTGATGATCACTGCATGTAATGCATCAGAAGCGAAAGTCGAACAAACCACAACAGCTGCAGAGGTTGCTTCAGCTCAAGATATTGATGCCGCAGCGCTAACCAAGCGTTTTGAAAAAATCGGCATCAAGGTCAACAAGATTGTTCCTTCGGATATTGATGGTCTTCTAGAGATTCAAACCAACAGTGGCATTATCTTCTCATCTCCAGCGGGCGATCATTTTCTAGCGGGTACACTTTACTCTCTGGATGAGAACGGCAAATTCAGCGATGTATTGGCAGAGCGTCAAGCGCCTATCAATGCTGAGAAAGTAGCGGCACTGTCTGATACAGTTATCGAATACAAAGCAGACAACGAAAAGTATGTTGTGACTGTGTTTACTGACATCACTTGTGGTTATTGTGTTCGTCTACACAGCCAGATGCAGGGCTACAATGACCTAGGTATCACGGTGCGTTACATGGCATACCCACGTCAAGGTGGTACTGGCCAAGTAGCAGACCAAATGGCAGCTATCTGGGCTTCTGACGATCCAAAAGCCGCAATGCACAATGCTAAGGTAGAGCGTAAGATGCCAGCATCAAGTAAAGTCCTTGAAGAGAAGAAACAGATCATCGCTAAGCAGTACCAACTAGGCCGTGAGCTTGGTATTAATGGTACCCCTGCTATCGTATTGGCAAGCGGTGAGTTGGTGAGTGGTTACTTACCGCCAGCACAGCTGCTTCAGCGTCTAGAGCAGTAGTCTCTAGCAGAGCTGTCACCGTCGTCATCAGTCAATATGGCGACTATATTACTTATTTATTCCCATGTTTTTGATTTAAGGAGTGGCCTGATTGATATCAGGCCCATTTTTATATGATAGAGATTCAACGCCGTCCTGAGGTCGACATTTCCGTTTTGCCTGCTCATTTACCAGATCTGTTAAAACGCATCTATGTGAGCCGCGGAGTCAACAGTGCAGACCAACTTGAGACTGCAGCGAAAGGCTTACACTCCTATCAGAAACTGGACGGCATTGATGCTGCCGTTGAATTGTTGTTTAACGCGATTCAGCACCAAAAGCGCATTATTGTTGTTGGCGACTTTGATGCCGATGGTGCAACCAGCTCTGCGTTGTCGGTACTTGCACTGCGAATGCTTGGCAGTTCAAATGTTGATTACCTCGTACCAAACCGTTTTGAAGATGGCTACGGCCTCAGCCCTGAAGTGGTAGAGCAAGCAATCGAGATTGGGGCGGAAGTGATCATGACGGTTGATAACGGTGTCTCTTCGATTGAAGGGGTACGTTTTGCCAAAGAGAAAGGACTAGAAGTTCTGGTCACAGATCATCACTTACCGGGCAGTGAATTGCCTATGGTTGATGCGATGGTGAACCCGAATCTAGAGAGCTGTGCATTTCCGTCTAAAGCGCTCGCTGGTGTTGGCGTGGCTTTCTACCTGATGATGGCACTTTGTGTTCACATGCGAAAACTAAATTGGTTTGCTGAACGTGGCATGACAGAGCCTAAGTTGATGGAGCTGATTGACCTTGTCGCTTTAGGTACGGTTGCGGACGTGGTGCCACTTGATGAAAACAATCGAATTTTGGTGCATCAAGGCTTGCAACGTATTCGAGCGGGTAAAGCTCGTCCGGGTATTCAAGCCTTGATTGAGATTGCCAATCGAGATGCGAAACGCTTGGTCGCTTCTGATTTTGGTTTTGCATTGGGCCCTCGTATCAATGCCGCAGGTCGACTTGATGACATGTCGTTTGGTGTTGAGCTGCTAATGAGCAACAACATCCACGCTGCACGTCGTATGGCGAGTGAGCTTGATGGTTTGAACCAGACTCGTAAAGAGATCGAAGAGGGCATGAAACAAGAAGCGATGGCTTTCTGTGAGCGCCTTGAGTTTAGTAAAGACGACCTGCCTTCTGGTTTGGCACTATTCCAGCGTGATTGGCACCAAGGTGTGATTGGTATTTTGGCTTCGCGTATCAAAGACAAATACCATCGTCCTGTGATTGCGTTCGCCGATGGTGGAGAAGGGAGCATTAAAGGCTCTTGCCGCTCGATTCCGGGTTTGCACATGCGCGATGCGCTAGACCGTATCGACACTCAAAACCCTGGTTTGATTCTTAAGTTTGGTGGTCACGCAATGGCGGCAGGCTTAACGATCATGGAAAAAGACTTTGAACGCTTTAGTAAACTGTTCAACGATGTAGTGAAACAAGAACTCGGAGAAACGGCACTTAAGGGCATCATCTTGTCTGACGGTGAGTTGTTACCTGAAGAGTTCTCTATGCACACAGCTGAAACGCTGCGCGCGGGTGGTCCTTGGGGACAAGCATTCCCTGAGCCTATCTTTGATGGTGAGTTTAAAGTGTTGCACCAAAAGCTGGTGGGTGAAAAACACCTCAAGTTGATGTTAGAGCCATTATACAAAGGCCACCCAACTAATGTGATGATCGACGGCATCGCTTTCAATGTTGATTTACGTCGCTGGCCAGATGCTTCAGTAAAAACCGTGAATCTTGCCTACAAGCTGGATATTAACGAATTTCGTGGTAACCAGTCATTGCAGTTAATGGTTGACCACATCGAAGCAAAATAGCCGCTTTTCACCGAGATTACGGCTTTTATCGTACTATTCAAATAACAAGCTCGGCGCCGAATTCCGAGCTTGTTTTGCCTCTACCTTATGCCTAAATTGTAATAATTTCTGAGCTTAAAACTTTATATTGTTGTAAGTGACTGAATATTGGTTTGCCCTCTAAAAATTTCTGTATCTCCGTCACACTTTTGAGTACAATTCTCCGGTTAAATTCTACTCATAAATGATGAGCTAAAATGTTTGAAATCAATCCCATAAAAAACCGTCTACAGGATGTGTCTGAGCGCACAAATATCCTGAGGGGGTACCTTTGACTATGACGCAAAGAAAGAGCGTCTAGAAGAAGTAAACGCAGAATTAGAACAACCGGATGTATGGAACGAACCTGAGCGTGCTCAAGCGCTAGGTAAAGAGCGTTCTGCACTGGAAGCGGTAGTAGAAACGATTGACCAACTTGATCAAGGGGTTGAGGATGTTGATGGCCTACTAGAGCTAGCGGTTGAAGAAGAAGATCAAGAAACGTTCGACGAAATTGAACCAGAACTAGCGGATCTTGAAGCTAAGCTAGGTAAACTTGAGTTCCGTCGTATGTTCTCTGGTGAGCATGACGCTTCAGATTGTTATATCGATCTACAGTCGGGTTCTGGTGGTACTGAAGCACAAGACTGGACTTCAATGATGCTACGCATGTACTTGCGTTGGGCGGAAGCGAAGGGCTTCAAAACGGAAGTTATCGAAGTATCTGAAGGTGAAGTTGCTGGTTTGAAAGGTGCAACAGTACGTATCTCTGGTGAGTACGCGTACGGTTGGTTACGAACAGAGACAGGTGTTCATCGTCTAGTTCGTAAATCACCATTTGATTCAAGTGGCCGCCGTCATACATCATTTGCTTCTGCGTTTATCTACCCAGAGATTGATGACAACATTACGATTGATATTAACCCTTCTGACTTACGTATCGACGTATACCGTGCTTCTGGCGCTGGTGGTCAGCACGTAAACACCACTGAGTCTGCGGTACGTATTACTCACGTTCCTACCAACACAGTGGTTCAATGTCAGAATGACCGTTCGCAGCATAAGAACAAAGATCAAGCGATGAAGCAGCTTCGTGCTAAGCTTTTTGAGCTTGAGATTCAAAAACAAAATGCTGAAAAACAAGCGAACGAAGATACCAAATCAGACATCGGTTGGGGCAGCCAAATCCGCTCTTACGTACTGGATGATTCTCGTATCAAAGATTTACGCACTGGCATTGAAAACCGCAATACTCAAGCGGTTCTTGATGGCGACCTAGATAAATTTATCGAAGCTAGCCTGAAATCAGGTTTATAAGCTTTTCACCGACAAAACTATTTTCATAAAGAAAGACAGGATACATCGAAAATGACTGATGCTGTTCAAAACGAAAACGCACAAGAAGGCTCTTTACCTGAAGAGAATAAGCTAATTGCTGAGCGTCGTGCCAAGCTGGATCATATCCGCAAGAGCTGCAAAGCAAACGGCCACCCAAATGACTTCCGTCGTGAGCATCTAGCTGGCGACCTTCAAGCGGAATTCGGTGAAAAGACTAAAGAAGAACTAGAAGAGCTAAACCACGTTGTTGCTATTGCCGGTCGTGTAATGGCTAAGCGTGGTCCATTCCTAGCGATTCAAGAAACGTCTGGCCGTATCCAAGCATACGCAGCAAAAGACGTACAAAAAGTACTTAAAGAGCAGTACCAAGGCCTTGATATCGGTGACATCATCGGTGTTAAAGGTGCACTTCACAAGTCAGGTAAAGGCGACCTTTACGTGAACATGGAAGAGTTTGAACTGCTGACTAAAGCACTTCGCCCTCTACCAGAAAAGTTCCACGGTCTAACTGACCAAGAAATGCGTTACCGTCAGCGTTACGTTGACCTAATCGTGAACGAAGACTCTCGCAACGCATTCATCGTACGTTCTAAGCTAGTTTCTTCAATCCGTAACTTCATGAGCTCAAAAGGCTACCTAGAAGTTGAAACGCCAATGATGCACGTGATCCCTGGTGGTGCAACAGCACGTCCATTCATCACACACCACAATGCACTAGACATCGACATGTACCTACGTGTTGCTCCTGAGCTTTACCTGAAGCGTCTAGTAGTGGGTGGTTTTGACCGTGTATTCGAGATCAACCGTAACTTCCGTAACGAAGGTCTATCGCCACGTCACAACCCAGAATTTACAATGATGGAATTCTACCAAGCGTACTCTGACTACAAAGACCTGATGGATCTAACAGAAGAGATGCTAAGCACTGCGGCTATGGACGTTCTTGGTTCAACTTCGATGCCTTACGGTGACGAGACAGTAGAGTTTGGTGGTAAGTACGCTCGCATGAGCATGTTTGAAGCAATCAAACACTACAACCCTGAGCACGCTGAGATCCAAGCGCTAACAGAAGAAGACCTACAAGACCGTGAGAAGATGGTAGCAATCGCGAAATCTGTACACGTTGAAGTAGAGACATTCTGGACATGTGGTCAGCTTCTAGAAGAGATCTTTGGTGAAACGGCTGAGCCTCAGCTAATTCAACCAACGTTCATCACTGGTTACCCAGCGGACATCTCTCCTCTAGCTCGTCGTAGCGATGACAACCCGTTCTTCACAGACCGTTTTGAGTTCTTCATCGGTGGCCGTGAAGTAGCAAACGGCTTCTCTGAGCTTAACGATGCAGAAGACCAAGACGAGCGGTTCAAAGCGCAAGTTAACGCGAAAGACGCAGGCGATGATGAAGCAATGTACTACGACGCAGACTACATCACAGCACTTGAGCACGGCTTACCGCCAACAGCAGGTCAAGGTATCGGTATCGACCGTCTAGCAATGCTATTTACAAACACGCACACAATCCGTGACGTGATCTTGTTCCCGGCAATGCGCCCACAAGCGTAATTATCGCTTAAGGGTTACCGCAACCCAATCCAATAAAAAGCCACCTTCGGGTG